>JAERMP010000040.1 GCA_016844515.1 Thermoleophilia bacterium
GGGAGACGCGATTCACGTTCTCGGACGGGTCGAGAGCTTCGGTGGGAAGCTGCAAGTGCAACTGCGCTCGGTGGAGGCCGCCGAGGACACCGACCCCGCTTCGCTCACGCCGTCTCTCCGCCGAGACGCGGACGAGCTCGACGGGTTCTTCGAGTTCCTCGCGTCCGAGATCTCCCATACCGGGCTTGCGGCAGTCGTCGACTCGTTCATACGCGACTCCGAGATTCGCGGTTCGCTGCGCGCGCTGCCTGCTGCGGGGGCCGACGGGCATCACGGCTACGCGGGAGGTCTTCTCGAGCACACGGTGGGAGTCGCGACGCTCTGCCGAGAAACCGCCCAGCTCCACCCGCGATTGCGCTTCGACCTCCTGCTGGCGGCAGCCCTGCTCCACGATGCCGGCCGGATACGGGAGCTTAAACGAGGCCCGTCGTTCCGGCAGACCGAGGAGGGACGCCTCCTGGGACACGTTCACCTCGGTCTGCGCATGATCGAGGAGCGCGCGCAGGACCTCGATCCGGCGGTGCTGGCCGAGCTCCTCCACGCCATCGCCTGCCACCACGACCGCCCTGCAGCGCGTACCGCCGAAGCGGCAGTCCTCTACCACGCAAACCAGCTCGACGCGCAGGCCGCAACGCGCCCCGTCGGCGACGACTGAGCCCGCATGGCGGTGCTGGCGCTCTGCGGGGCCCTCTCGTGGGGTGTCGGGGACTTCCTCGGCGGGCTCGCAGCGCGGCGCCTGGCAGTTCTCACTGTGCTCGCGGTATCGCAGGCGGTCGGGCTCGCCGGCGTCCTACTCTGGGTCTGGATCGCACGGGATCCGTTCCCCGGTGTCATCGAGCTCGCCCCCGCAGCCGGCGCCGGCATAGCGGGCTTGATCGGGCTGGGAGCGCTATATCGCGGCCTGGCCGTGGGGGCAATGGGGATCGTGGCGCCGATCTCCGCAGCCTCGCCGCTCGTCCCGCTCGCGGTGGACGCGGCGCGCGGGTCGGTTCCGGACGCACTCCAGTGGGTCGGGGTGGTGCTTGTGCTGGCCGGGATCGTGACCCTCTCACGCGAGCCCGCGTCGGGCGGGCAGCGGATCGCCGCCGGAGCCGGCCTGGCGGTCGTCGCTGCGCTGGGGTTCGGGCTCTTCATCGTCGGGCTCGACGCAGGAGCTGATGAGAGTGCGCCGTGGGCCGTCGTCACGGCACGGTCGGCCTCCGTGGCGCTCGCCGTCACGGTCGCGCTCGTCTACACCCGCACCTCGCTGCGCCCACCTCGAAGCCTCCTTCTGATCCTCGTCGGCATCGGCGTCTTCGATACCGCCGCGAACGTCCTCGTCGCCTTCGCGACCACCAAGGGCGCAGCCGGGATCGTCGCCGTCCTCAGCGCTCTCTACCCGGTGGTGACGATCGTGCTCGCGCGCATCGTGCTCGGAGAGCGGCTCAGCATCTCGAGGCGCGCAGGTGGTGCGATCGCACTGACGGGCGCCGTGCTCGTCGCAGCCTGACGCTGTCGCTTCCCGCGAGCGTGTCGAGGAAGGACCACGCCCACGTGTGGAGAACGCGTGGTCGTGAGCGAGGTACCGTCGGCGGTGGCGGAGCAGTCTCCTGTCCGGATCGGGGTGTTCATGACTCTGGCCGCACTCGGCTTCGCAGCGTTGATCGGAGTGATCGCGGTCGCCGACGCCGACAGCGCCAGCTCTGCTGTCGGAATCGGAACCGGGGCCGCCGTGACCGTGTTCATCGCCGGGGGCACGATCGCCTGCGCGCTCGCGTGCCTCGTGCGTCGCCGCACCGAGATCCTCGCTCTCGGGGGCATTGCGGCCGCGGCGCTCGCCATCGACCTCTTCGTGCTGGCGATCTGGCGCGAGATCGACGACGAGACCTACGGGAAGATCGCGGCGATCGCGTTCGTATGGACGTTCTTCGCTCTCCTGATGCTCGGCCTCACGCTCGCCGTCCACGCTCGAGAGCCGCTCGCAAGAGCGCTCTACATCGGGGCGATGCTTGCCTCTGCGATCGCCGGCTTGATCTCCTCGTGGCTCATCGCCACGACCGGAGACGAATTCACACCGTTCTCTCCGTTCGGGCTCGAGTCGATCTCGGACGAGAGCCTGCTCAGACCGCTCGCGGCTGCGCTTGTCCTTCTCTCGACCCTTTGGTTCGGCGCCCTCGCGGCGAGCCGCCTCGAGCAAAGCTAGACGTTGAAGCGCACGTTGAGGACGTCCCCGTCCTCGACGACGTAGGCCTTCCCTTCGAGACGTTGGAGCGCGCGGCGGGCAGCTTCGGCATGGGAGCCGCACTCGAGCAGGTCGTCCCAGCGGATCACCTCGCAGCGAATGAACCCGCGCGCGATGTCGGAGTGGATCGACTCCGCCGCGTCAAGTGCAGTCTCGCCGTAGCGCAGCGTCCACGACCGTGCCTCGGTGTCGCCGATCGTGAAGAAGGTGATGAGGCGCAGCGCCTCCTTCAGTCGCCGCACGACGTCGTCAAGAGCCGATGGCCCGGAGCGAAACTCGGCCGCCTCCTCCACTGGTAGCTCCGCCAGCTCCATCTCGAGAGCGCAGTCGATTCCCCGCGGGCCGTTCTCGAGCGGAAGGAGCGGCTTCGTGGTCAGCGGCTCGAGCTCGCGTGGGAGATCGCCTCCCCAGTCAGTCAGGGGCCTCCCCGCCTCGAGATGCTCGAGGAGTCTCTCGAGCTGCTCTGCCTCGAGGCGTTTAGAGCGATCTCCGGACTTCGCCTCCTTGCGCACCCTCTCCAGCCGGCGCTCGACGTGATCCCGATCCGCGACGATCAGCTCGAGCTGCAGGCTCTCCAGATCGGCGGCGGGATCGGCGGCTTGCGAGAAGCCGTCCAGCACCGCGAGCAGAGCATCAGCCTGCCGCAAGCCTCCCGTCACCTCGACGCCGGCACCGGGCACATCAACGACGCGGATCGCAGCGGGCGTGGTCTTCTTCGAGCCGATGAGTGCGGCGAGTCGATCGAGCCGGTCGTCCGAGATGACGGCCATGCCCACGTTCGCCTTCTCCGTCACTGCCGCGTAGGCCGTGACCTCGGCGCCGGCGTGCGTGAGCGCGTTGAACAAAGTCGTCTTCCCCGCGTTGGGGAGGCCGACGATCCCGACTTGAAGTGGCAACGAGGGCGGTTAGGCCTCGAAGCCGACGCGCGTCTCGCGGGCGAACCGCTTCGCGTAGAGAACGCGGGCGAGGACGAGGAGGATGTTCCCGTCCTGGGACTCGAGGCCGATCGCGCCGAGCGCGCCCGCAGCCAAGGAGGCCTCGAGAGCGTCCGCACTCGCCGGTGTGACGAGGATGCTCAGGATCTGTCCACCGTCGAGCCCGATCTCGACCCGGACGAAGCCGTTGTCAACCACTGAACACCACCTCCGTGAGCACGCCGTGAACGGCACTTGGATGCACGAATGCGACCTCGAGGCCGAAAAGCCCGCGGCGGGGCGTCTCGTCGATCATCTGCGCACCTTCGCCCACCAGCCGTCGGATCGTTGCGTCGATATCGTCGGTCTCGAGGGCAACGTGATGCATGCCGGGCCCTCGCCGCGCGAGAAAGCGCCCGACGTGCGTGTCCTCACCCGAAGGGGCAACAAGCTCGACCCGGCTGTCGCCGACGAACAGCGAGGCCGCGCGGACGCCCTGCTCGGAGAGCTCGTCGCGACCCTCGAGGCGCGCGCCGAAGAGCCGTTCGTACATCGCGATCGCCTCATCCAGATCGGACACGGCGACGCCGAGATGATGGATGCCGCGGACGTGCACTCGCGCGATGCTACTCGTCCAGCCCAAGTTACAACGGGAAGTAGGTCTTCACGACACGTACGCCGGTCGAACGTCTTCGGCGGGCCACGGAACTCCCCGTGGCTCCCGACCTCGATGATCGGATCGGGAGCGATCTGTCCGTTGCTGCTACTCAGTCCGTCGGGCCGTTTGTGACACCCGAGGATGGCTTATCCCTCGCCAAGGCCCCATTCGACGGTGATCTCATTAGCTGCGGTCGAAGTGACCTGTTGTGCGTCCATACCATCTGGACGGCTAGTGAAAATGTCCGCCTGCGGGCCTGTCGTTGCCCGTGAGTAAGCAATCCACTTCCCATCGGGCGACCAGACGGGGCCGAACAGAAAGGCGCCAGGCTCGGCGACCCGCTGCAGAACCTCGCCGTTCAGATCCATGATCACGATGCGCCCACGGTCGGATGTGAGCACGGACGCTCCGTCGGGCGAGAAGCGCCCGGAATCTTCGAAACGACCTTTCGAAAGCGGGCGTGGCTCCCCGTCGGGGAGGTCCATGATCAACAGCGGACCATTCTCCTCGTCGGCCGAGCGCTTGAACACGAACTGCGCACCGTCGGGCGAGTAGTCGCCGGGAAAGTCGACCATTCCCTCAGGCGTCGTCGTCAGCCGCTGTAGATCTTCGCCATGAGATGAGCGAACGGTGTAGATCCCTCTGCGTGACGGGTCCGCGTCGTCCCAACCTTCACAGGCGAGCCATTTGTCGTCAGGCGACCAGACGGTGCATACGAGGTTGAGGCTCTTATCGGCTATCTCGAGCGTCCGGGCGACGGTCCCGTCTGGCTCGATGATTGCCGTTCCGACCCGCTCGTCCGGGAGGAGGGTCATGACGGCGATCTCGTTGCCACTCCGCGACCAGCGACCACCGCCCTCGGGTCCGGGCAGCGTGAGTTCTTCCTCGTCGGTGCCATCGGCCTGGGCGGTGTGCGTACTTATGAATGTGTGGCCCGCTTCGTTGAAGCGGGAGAACATGAGGCGACCTGCGAGCCCCTTCGATGAATCCTCGTCACCGCTCGCACACGCTCCGAGCGCAAGCAGCACACCACCTAGCACGAGCACCGCCAGCCCATTCAGCCCGACGCGTTTCGCCCCCATCAGCGGTGGCCAGGTGTTGATTGCTTCAAGGAAAGGACCTTCATAACTTCCTCCTGGGATCCCGTAATACTCGCATGGGCCATGGCGTAATGGAGAGCGCGTACCTCAGTTCTGTCCTTTAGTGCCTAGCTACCCGGGCGGCCCCGCGTGGCCGAAACCACGTTCTACGACGCCCGCGAGTCAGGCAAAGGTTGGGACGGCTGCCAAGAGTACTGCCACGCAGGTGCGACTGGGCCTAGCCGAAATAGGGTTACCCAGATGGCTACCAGCTGGGCTCCCGACCACTGACCCGCCGCACGGTTGAGCCAGATCAGGCGCTCCCGTCAAGTTACAACTTGTAACTTGCGAGTGAGTACGCCGCGTCAGTCGCGCATCGGCAATGCGCGCACGGTGCCGATCGTCTCCGACGAACGCGACTCGGGCTTGATGTCCCCAAGGAGCGCCTCGAGCTCGGCTCGATCGAGCGTCTCCTTCTCGAGCAGCGCCTCTGCGACGCGGTCGAGTGCTCCGCGATGCTTCCGGAGTAGCCTCTGCGCCTCGTCGTACGCCTGATCGGTGAGCCGCGCCTGCTCGGAGTCCCGCAGCCGCTTGGTCTCCTCCGAGAGCGCGTAGTTGTCTGCACGCATCGTCCGCGACGGAGCCACTTCGGACATCCCGAACTCGAAGACCATCGAACGCGCGATCTGAGTCACGCGCTCGAGGTCGCTCGCGGCGCCGTTCGTGATCCGCCCAAACACGACCTCCTCCGCTGCCCGACCCGCGAGGAACACCATCATCAGATCGATGAACTCCTCACGCGTGTGCAGGTAGCGATCCTCGGTAGGCATGTTTAGCGTGTACCCGAGCGCGTCGCCGCGCGAGACGATCGTGGCCTTCTGAGCAGGAAAGAGCTCCCCGACGAGATGGGACATGACCGCATGACCCCCCTCGTGGTACGCCAGGATCCGCTTCTCCTTCTCGGAGACAACCCGGCGCTGCTGTAGTCCGGCAACGATGCGCTCCATGGATGCATCGAAGTCCGCGTGCCGGATGTACTGAGCGTTGTTGCGCCCGGCGAGGATCGCGGCCTCGTTGCAGAGGTTCGCGAGATCCGCACCCGTCAGCCCCGCGGTCTGCCTGGCGACCTGACTGAGGTCGACATCGGCCGCGAGCGGCTTGCCTCGGGTGTGGACGCCGAGGATCGCCTCCCGGCCTGAGACGTCCGGGGCAGAGACGTGCACCTGCCGGTCGAAGCGACCAGGGCGGAGCAGCGCGGGATCGAGATCCTGAAGTCGATTCGACGCAGCCATGACCACGACCTCATCTCTCGCGTTGAAGCCGTCGAGCTCCACGAGGAGCTGGTTCAGCGTCTGGTCGTGCTCTCGATGGAACCCACCCCCCTGACGCGCGGTGCCGACAGCGTCGAGCTCGTCGATGAAGACGATGGCGGGCTCGTGCTTCCGAGCCTCCTCGAAGAGCTTCCGGATCCGGGCGGCTCCCAGCCCTGCGAACATCTCGACGAACGAGGAGGCGCTCTGCGAATAGAAGTTCGCACCCGACGCGCTGGCAACCGCCTTCGCGATGAGCGTCTTTCCCGTTCCGGGGGGCCCGTGAAGCAGGATGCCGCGCGGCACGCGAGCCCCGAGCCGCTCGAAGCGCTTGCGGTCGCGGAGAAACTCGACGACCTCCTGCAGCTCCTCCTTCGCCTCGTCGAGGCCTGCGACGTCGTTCCAGGACACCTCCACCTGCGATCCCTTGACGACCGGCGCGGGTTTTGCGCGCGGCATGAAACGCATCGTGTAGAGCAACAAGACGATGACGACCCCGAAGAAGATGATCGGGAGCCAGGTGAGGAGCGTGTTCTCGAGATCCACCTCTCGGCGTATCGGCAGGCGCGACGTGAGCCTCAAGCCGTGCTCGCCCGCGACGCCCGGCGGGCGCGAGGGAACGCCACCGCAGACCCCGGCGCACTCGCCCGGAACTGTCTATGAGGTCGCGGGGCGCTCGAGTGCGAGGCAGGCGTCGCGGGCCACGTTCGCGACCTCGAGCTGCGCGTCCGACGGCTCTGCGGTGGAGAACCGCCGCTGGAGCTCGAACCCGGGTCGCGCGAGCGCGTGCGCGACCCGATTCTCCGGGTTGCGCGCAACCCATGAGAAGAGCTCGACGGAGCCGCCGACAGCAGCCACCATCCCCACGAGTCTCGCCATTCCGCGAGTTCCCTCGGGCGCCTTCGACGCGACGATGTTCGCTGCAAGCGTGGACGCGACCATCGGCGCAATGAGTTGCGAGCCGCACCGCGGATGCTCCTTGGGCGCTGGCGTGCCTCCGTTCTCGTAGGTTCCGATCGAGACGTGCTCGGCACCGTGGTAGGCAGCGAGGTCGGGCCCACGGAGCGCGAGGAGAGCGGGTAGAAATGCAACTCCGCCGGCAACGGCCTCTCTCGCTCCCGCGGGTAAACCCGAGCGGCGCAATGCGCGCGCGGCGACCGTCGTCGCAGCAATCGACGCGAGGACGGCTGGGCGCTCGAACGGGAAGCGCGCTTGGGGCAGTGCTCGTCGGACCATCGGCAGGAGGGCGAACGCCTCCGCCAGAGCGATCGGCCCACGCAGGACCGGCATACGCACACGGGCCGCTGGAGCGAGGTGCGGCTTGCGGCCCGAGGCGACATGGAGCTCGCCGCCGGCGTCGCGCACGGCGCACGCCCAGGACGTCAGCCCGTGCACGAGCACGCCGTTCTGAAGGGCCATCCCGCCGAGCCGAACAGGTCTTTCGTCCACGGTCAGACCTTAGCTGCGAGGGTACGAAGCGCCTGCTGTAGCTCGTCTGCTGCTGGCCCGCGTCCGAGAGCTCGACCGTCGATCTCGACGAGCGGCATGACCTCACGTACGGACGAAGACGTGAACGCCTCGTCGGCCGCGAGGAGTTCCTCGAGCGGATAGGCGCCTTCCTCCACCCGGTAGCCACACGCGGGGGCGAGCTCGATCAGCGTCGCTCGCGTCACGCCCGCGAGGATGCCCAGATCGAGCGAAGGCGTGTGCAGCACGTCGCCGGACCGCCACCACACGTTCGTCACCGTCCCTTCGAGCACGATGCCGTCACCGTCGACGAACACCGCCTCGTCGGCCCCTCGTCTCTTCGCTTCGGACTCGGCGGCCATGTTGACCGCGTAGCTCGTCGACTTCACGCCTGGAAGCAGCCAGGGCACGGCCGCTCGCACTCCCAGGAGAGACACGGCGCTCGCGCCACGCTCCCGCGCGGCCTCGATCCAACCGGGAATCTCGCTGAGCAGGGCAAGCCCGGACGGAGGACCTCCCGCAGGGCCCGCGGTCCAGACGAGTCGAAGCGACGCATCGCCGCCGGCTGCCTTCGGCAGGACGAGACCGGCAAGCACCTGGAGCCGGCGGCGCTCGACCGGCGGAAGGCCGATGCTCTCAGCGGAGGCGGTCAGGCGGTCGAGGTGCGCTTCGAGCCGGAATGGCCGACCGCCGTACACCTTGAGAGTCTCGAACGCGGCTCTTCCCCGCAATAGCGCTTCGTCGTCGGCCCTGACGACCGGCTCGGTCGGATCGAGAAGCCCACGACCTGTGACAGCCAAGGCCAGAGTCGTCAGGACGCCACCGCCTCGGGCACGCGGGACCCGATTGCGTCCAGCAACGGTCGCGCCTTCGTCCACGACTCCTCGACCTCGGTCGCCGGATCCGAGTCCCACACGACTCCGCCGCCGACCCAGAGGTGGAGAACGCCGGCCGCGACGGCGAAGGTGCGGATGGTCAGCGTGAGGTCGAAGTCGCCGTTCGGGTATACCGATCCGATCGCGCCCATCGATGCGCCTCGCCCGACCGGCTCGAGCGCGGCAATAAGATCAACTGCGGCGATTTTCGGCGCCCCCGTCACGGAGCCTCCGGGAAATGTCGCCTCTAGGATCTCGGCCAGCCCTATCCGCTCTCGCAGCTGGCCCTCGACCGTCGACACCATGTGCTCGACGCCGGCGAGCTCCTGGGTCGCCATCAGCTCGGGCCAGCGAACGGTGCCGGCTTTGCAGACCCGCGAGAGATCGTTCCGCTCGAGGTCGACGATCATCACGTGCTCCGCAGCGTCCTTCTCCGATTCCCGAAGCTGGGCTGCCCCGCCGAGCGGGCGTGTCCCTTTGATCGGCATCGTCCACACACGGTCGCCGCGCCGAGCAAGGAAGAGCTCGGGCGACGCGGAGACGACCGCCCACGACTCGGTGACGAACGGTACGGAGTAGCGGGGTCGCAACCGAGAAAGCCCCGCGGCAAGCGCGCTGGGATCACCGGAGAACGGCGCGGAGAGATGCTGAACGAGGTTGACCTGGTAGACGTCACCTCGCGCAATCGCGCTTCGCACCTCGTCGACCGCTGCTTGATACTCGGCAGCCGTCCAGGTTTGCTCCCAGGCGCCGATGGCACAGTCCTCGGCGGCGAACTGGCCGGTTCGCTCGGCCGACCGTACACGGCATGCGGCAAGCGGGAGCGCGGGACACGGCTCGGGCGGCGGAGGCCCGACGCCCCGCCGGATGGTCTGCGAGAGCCCGTAGCCGAGGTACAGGTCCGCGACGAGCTCCTCGCCATCCGCCGCAAAGAAGCGCTGCGCGTCGAGCCAGTCCTCGATCCGCTGGAAGGCATCGCCCGGTTCGCGGAGCTCGAGTAGCGCCTCAGTCATGCTCGTGACCTGCAACCGTCTCCGCCAGCTCCCGAAAGGCAGCGGCGGGATCGTCGTTCCAGAAGATCGCACTCCCGGAGACGAGGAGATCTGCGCCAGCCGCACGTGCCGGCCCGATCGTCTCGCGGTTGATTCCACCGTCCACCTGAATGCGAACGTCAGCAGGAAGGAGCTCTCGCAGCTGCGCGATTCGGTCGAGAGCATCGGTCATGAACGGCTGGCCCGAGTAGCCGGGATGGATCGACATGCAGAGCACGAGGTCGGCGCCTTCGGCGGCAGCGACTGCATCCTCCACCGGAGTCTGCGGATTGAGCGCGACACCGACCCCGAGCCCAAGAGAGCGCGCATGCGCGATCGCCCGAGCAGGCTCATTGCAGACTTCGACATGGAACGTGACGCTGTCTCCACCCGCCTTGGCAACCGCGTCGAAGTGGCGCTCGGGCTCGCTTACCATCAGATGGCAGTCCAGTCGCGCACCCCATCCACGCACGAGCGGCGAGAGCGAAGCGAGAACGATCGGGCCGATGGTGATCTCGGGGATGAAGTGGCCGTCGCCGGCGTCGAAGTGGAAGACGCGAGCTCCGGCTTCGACCAGCGCGCCAAGCTCGGCTCCGAGCCGCGAGAAGTCCGAGGCGTAGATCGACGGCTCGACCTCGACAGTGTCTGCCCACTCCGTCCAGCCCATGTCAGCGCACGCTAGCCGAGACCGTTAGGAGGGAGTCTGCGGCTCGCGCCAGCCGCCGTGCCTCAAGGCGAGGTCGTGTGACGAAACCGGCCCCCACGTCCTCGGCTCGTACATCTCCACTCGAGGTGGCGTGTCCAGCAGCGGCTGAACGATCCGCCACGTCTCCTCGATGACCGTCCAGCGCGGAAAGAGCGTGCTGTCTCCGCGAAGTGCGTCCGCCAAGAGCCGCTCGTACGGCTGCGGCGGCTCGCCGAGCTCCTCCGCGAAGTCGAGGTCGAGGGAGACGGGTCGCGAGACCTCCTTGCCCGGAGCCTTGGCGCGGAGGAAGACCGACACGCCCGCTTGCTGCCCGATTCGGAGGACGATGTCGTCGTGCCCGGGGGAGTCCAGGCGGTGCCTCCCCCACTGCAGATGAGGAACACGCTGAAGCCGGATGACGATCTCGGTTGCTGTCGTCGGAAGCGCTTTCCCGGCACGGATGAGGATGGGGACGCCAGCCCAGCGCCAGTTCTCGATCTCGAGGCGAAGAGCGACGAATGTCGCGGTGTCGGACCCTGGCTCGACGCCGTCAACGTCCTGATATCCGACGTACTGGCCGCGCACGGCAGCCTTCGGGTCGGCTGCGGGCATCGCCCGAAACACGTCTTCCCGTCGCCTGGGTATCGCGTCGTGATCCCCCGACGGCGGCTCCATCGCGACGAGCGCGAGCACCTGCAAGAGGTGGTTCTGCACGACGTCGCGGATGGCCCCGACCGGGTCGTAGAACCTCCCGCGCCCCTCCACCCCGAAGTCCTCGGCCATGGTGATCTGGATCGACTCGACGTGCTCGCGGTTCCAGAGCGGCTCGAAGAGTGCGTTCGCGAAGCGCAGGTACATGATGTCCTGGACGGGCTCTTTCCCCAGGAAGTGGTCGATCCGGAAGAGGCGCTCCTCGGGGAAGATCGCCGTCAGCCGCTCGTTCAACTCGCGTGCCGAGTGCAGATCGGTTCCGAACGGCTTCTCGACGACGAGCCTGGCGTTCCCCACCAGATCCGCCGCAGCGAGCTCCTCGGCTACCTCGAGGAATGTCGCCGGCGGGGTTGCGACGTAGTAGACCGGCGCCGTCGCGGCGCCGAGCGCGCTGCGCAAGCGGTCGTAAAGTGGACCCTCTTCCGTATCTCCCCCGATGTACGTCAGGCGAGACAAGAACTCGCCGAGCACCTTCTCGTCGACTTTGTCCTCAGCTGCGGCAATCGCATCCCGTGCGTGCTGCGCCAGCTCGTCGTCGGAGACGGGGCGGCGACCGACGCCGATTACCGGGCATGTGAGCAAGCCCTGCTGAGTGAGGCGATAGAGCGCGGGCAGCGTCATCTTCCGGGCAAGATCGCCCGTGATCCCGAAGGCGACGAGCGCGTCGGCAGGCGCCGCGTCGCTCACGACCCGAGCAGCGACTGCGCCGTGAAGCGGAGCATGTCGACCCCGAGCTCGAGGTCGTCCACAGGGATCCGCTCGTTCGCCGAGTGGATGAGCTTCGTCGCGAGCTCGGTGTCCATGGTCTTGAGCGGGAAGAACCCGTACGCGGTCGTGCCGAACGCCTCCCGGAGGTAGTGGCTGTCCGTGAAGCCCGGGCACGCGATCGGCGCGAGGCGCGCACCCGGTTCGATCCCGGCCGTGAACTGCTCGAGCGCATCCCACAGCGGCGTGTCGAGCGGCGAGCGCGTTCCGCCGACGGCCTCCAGGAACTCGAGCTCGTAGCTCCCGTTCCCGAGCGCGGCACGAATCAGGGGCTCGATGTCCGCGGGCGTCGTCTCCGGAAGCAGACGGCAGTCGACGGTGATCTCGCAGAGCGCCGGGATCACGTTCCGCTGGTGGGAAGCGTCGATCATCGTCGGG
>JAERMP010000177.1 GCA_016844515.1 Thermoleophilia bacterium
GTCGAGCCACGCCTCGTCGATCTCGGTCTCGTCGTCGATCAGGTATGCGTGAGTCCCGGCGGCGCGAGCGGTCTCGACCAAGCGGTTCGAGTTCGACGAGTTGCGCGAGCCGATGACCAGAAGCAAGTCGATCTCGGGGAGCATCTCCTTGACCGCCCACTGGCGGTTGGAGGTTGCGTAACAGATGTCCTCCTTGCGCGGCGCGCGTATCTCCGGAAAACGGCGTCGCAGCGTCGTGATGATCTCGCCGGTCTCGTCGACCGAGAGGGTCGTCTGCGTCACGTACGCGAGCCTGGTGTCCGCAGGGAGATCGAGCGCCTCAGCCTCTGCGACGGTCTGAACGAGAACCGTCGCGTCGGGAGCCTCACCCATTGTTCCGACCACTTCCTCGTGCCCCTCGTGGCCGATGAGCACGACCGTATAGCCCTCCTGGGCGTAACGCCGCGCCTGAACGTGCACCTTGGTGACGAGCGGGCAGACGGCGTCTATGACGTTGTGCCCCAGGCGAGCCGAGTTCTCGAACACCGCCGGCGCGACTCCGTGGGCCGAGTAAACGACGGTTGCACCTTCGGGCACCTCGGTCTCCTCGTCGACGAAGATCGCCCCGCGCGCCTCGAGATCGCGAACGACGTGAATGTTGTGGACGATCTGCTTGCGCACGTACACCGGGGAGCCGTAGTGCTCGAGCGCGAGCTCCACGGTCTCAACCGCGCGCTCGACACCAGCGCAGTAGCCGCGTGGAGATGCGAGGAGAACGCGCTCGACCATTGACACAGCGTAGCCCTGGCCGTCAGCGTGCGGATTGGGCGACGAAGATGCCAGCAATGACGACGGCACCGCCGATGAGCTGCGTCGGCCCGAACGTCTCGCCGAGCCAGACCCAAGCGACGACCGTGGCGACGACCGGCTCGAGCGTCGCCACGATCGAAGCGCGCGTCGCGCTGATGTGGCGGAGCGATCCCGTGAGCAGGGAGAAGGTGACCATCGTCCCAACCACAACGATGAATGTGACGAGCGCCCAGACGGGTGCGGAGTACTCGGACAGGTTTCCCTGGAGCGAGACCTCGTTTCCGAGAACGCTCCAAGGAAAGTCCCAGAGCGGCTGGAGGACGGCCCAGAGCAGCGCAGCGAACAGGAATCCGTAGAACGAAAGAGAGGCGGCGTCGCGGTGCTGTCGCTCGCGCTCGGCCATGAGGAGATACGCGGTCAGCGCGAGCGCGCCACCGAACGCGGCGGTGACTCCAACTGTGCTGAATGCGACACCTGCCCAGAGCTCGACAACGAGCGCGAGGCCAGTCAGGCAAAGCGCCACAGCGACCCAGATGCGACGCAGGATGCGCTCCTTGTAGACGAACCGGGCGAAGAGGGCGACGAACAGCGGGGCCGTGAACTCGATGAGGAGTGCCACGCCCACGGGGAGGTTCTCGATCGCGACGAAGTAAAGCCATTGCACGAGTGCGATCCCGACGAGGCCGAACACGATCAGGAAGAGGAGCTCTCGGCGCCCGACTCGTAGCCGCGATGGAGCGACCGCCAGAAGGAACGCGAGAAAGAGAGTCGCTGCACATGTGTTGCGGATCTGTGCGAGCTCGAGTGAAGAGAGGCCCGAGCCGAGGACGACCTTCGAGACGCTGCCGTTGACCGCGAAGAGCGTGGCGGCCGTCGCGACCATTGCGTAGCCGAGTCGCGTCTTGTCGTCGGGCCGCCCCTCCGGGAGCAGGGTGGGGGCGTCGACCATAGGCCGGCAGGCTATCCGCCTAGACTGTCCGGACTCGGGGCGTAGCTCAGCCTGGTAGAGCGCCCGCTTTGGGAGCGGGAGGCCGACAGTTCAAGTCTGTCCGCCCCGACTGGTGAGATCCGCGCTGTTCGCAACGGCCGTCGCGCTCGTTGTCGCCCTCGTCGCGCTGGCACCCGAGGATGGCGCCTCGGGCCCAAGTAACAGACTGTTGCAAGGCAAGAAGGTCTTTCGAGGATCCATCGAGCGGATCGACGCGACTCAGGCCGAGCGAATGACAGGCGTCTCGTGGCGGGCCGGCTGTCCCGTGGCGCTCGGTGACCTCCGCATGCTCACGATGACTCACCGGGGTTTCGACGGACGCACGCATATCGGCCGGCTCATCGTCCACGAGGACGTCGCTGCCGACGTCCTCGGCGTGTTTCGTCGCCTCTACGCCTCGCGCTTCCCGATTCGCCGGATGGTTCCGGTCGACGCGTACGGCGCCAGTGACTTCCGCTCGATCGAGGCCGACAACACCTCGGCGTTCAACTGCCGCGATGTCGAGGGTACGAGCCGCTGGTCGGAGCACGCCTTCGGCCGCGCGATCGATATCAACCCGATCGAAAACCCGTACGTCTCAGGTGGGCGCACGTCGCACCGCGCGAGTGCGCCGTACGTCGACCGCTCACGACGTCGTCCCGGCATGGCCTACGAAGGCGGCACGCTCGTCCGCGCGCTCGACGCGATCGGCTGGGGTTGGGGTGGCCGCTGGACGGCGGTCAGGGACTACCAGCACTTCTCGGCCAGCGGCCGGTAGCGGTAAGCGGGCTGCGTACTTCTACCGATGTGTCACGTTGTTCGTGGTCCTAGGCGCACTCGTCGGAGCGACATCACAGAGTGGGGCTGGGGCGCAGGGCTCGCACTCTGGCTCTCGGGTGCCGCCGCTGTCGCAACCGCGATCGCGGCCGGTGTCATGGCCGTGGTTGCGGTGGTTAAGGGTGAGCGATCGATTCTGCTGCTTGGGCCTCTCCTCTTCGGGGCGTTCTGGGTGATGTTTCGTCCTCGGTGAATTCCTCTCACCCCACTAGCAAAACGATGAGGGGCGGCCGAATAGCCGCCCCTTATCCGAGTCGGTGCTCTCCCGGACCTATGCGGTCGCAGGCTCGCGGCGAGCGATGACGTACGCCCAGATCGCAGCGCCTAGGATCCCACCGGCGAACGGGCCGACGATGTAGATCCACACGTCGCCCCATTCCTGGTTGAAGAGCACGGGGTCGAGCGAGCGGGCCGGATTGTAGGATCCGCCCGACGCCGGACCGATCGTCGTGACGGCGGTGAAGATGACCAGCCCGATGAGGAAGGGCGCCATGACGCCTTTCCAGGGTGCGCGGTCGTCGGTCGCGACCGTGAGGATGACCATGACCAGGATTCCCGTACCGATGATCTCCAGCACGAGAGCGGCCCAGTTGTCGATTCCGCTGCCCGGCTGCGTATGGAGGGCGTCGGTGACGTCGCTCGAGTAGACGATCGCCATCACGAGCACTGCTCCGAACCCGCCGACGAGCTGGGCGATCCAGTAGGGAACGACGTCGCGGCTGGGGAATCGTCCGGCGATCGCAAGCCCGGCGCTCACGGCTGGGTTGTAGTGCCCGCCCGAGATGTGCCCGAACGCGGTGATCGCAAGGGCGAGGCCGAAGCCGAAGCCGACCGCAACTCCGAGCGGCGTGATCGCCTCCGCGCCGATATCGACGACGACCGCGATTCCGCTGAAGCCGAGGAAGAAGAAGACGAACGTTCCGAGCGCTTCGGCACCGAGGCGTACGCCCAGGGGGTGATCCATCAGCTGACCTCCGAATTCAGGATTGCCGCCCGATTCGGCACCGGTCCGCAGATTCCTGGCGGCGGGAAGACGGAGTCAGTGCGTGATCGGGACGTGTTCACGCGCGAGCCGCTCGATGAGCGCTGCGGCTCGCTCCGTCCCCGGAGCCGACTGCACGCGGTCTGCGATCGATGCCATGCGCGCTGGGAGCGCCGCGTCATCGAGCAACCGATCGAGAGCGCCGAGCAGGTCGGCCTCTTCGAACTCGTAGGTCGGCAGGCGGATACCGAAACCGGTCTCGTCCACCCGCTGCGCGTTGTCGTACTGATCCCAGAACAGCGGGAGCGCGACCATCGGCTTCCCGAAGTGGAAGCACTCGGTGGTCGTGTTGTTCCCCGCGTGGGTGATGACGACATCCGCGAGTGGGAGCAGCGCCGGCTGGGGCAGGAACTCTTCGCCCCACATGTTGTCGGCCAGCTCGAACTCGGCGTGCTGCGGCCCCTTGGAGACGACGACTCGATGCCGGGAACGCGAGAGCACGTCCACCAGGCGCTTCATGAGGTCGACGTCGGCCGAGCCGAGGCTGCCAAGTGAGAGGTACACGAGCGCTCCGTCCCCGGAGGCGATGTACGACGGAAGCTCGGCTTGCTCGTCCGAGCGTCGGACGCAGGTCTCGAGCCGATGCCACGTCGGCGCGAGCGGCCGGCTTCGCCGATAGTCCACGTCCTCCGGGTACACGTAGAGGTTGAGCCACTCGGACTCGTTGATGAACTCCGCGGCGGGAAGCTGCGGAGCCCCGCGCTCCGAGCAGAAAACCGAGAACTCGCCGTGTAGGTCGGCGATCGCGCGGCTGTAAGCCGCGCGGAACTCACCCCATCCACTCGTGTCGTCAGCCGGGTACCCGGAGAACACGGGCGCGATCGCGTCGTCCCTGAGCTCGAGCGGGTTGCAGGAGACGACTCGAGCCCAGGGCCTGCCGGAGTGGTGGATCGCCGGGAAGCAGACGACGTTGTCCTCGACGATCGCGTCGGGCTCAATCTCGTCGAAGATCTCGCGCAGCCGATCGTCGACGAATTGAGCGCCGTCACAGAGCGCTCGCCAGGTCGGCTCGATGAACTCCGCCAGTTGGTCGACGGTCGGCTTACGAAAGACCGGCGCCGTCTCGCGGATGAAGTCCTTCCAGAACTGGCCGGGTTCCTCCTCGACCTCCGGGGCCGGCCCTAGCCTCATCAAGCGCTCCTCGAATCCCTGTGCCTCGAGGTTCCCGGCGAACGACTCCTCGATCACGAACACCACGCGATGCCCGCGCTCGCGCAGCACTTGGCCGATCCCGACGCAGTTGTTCGTCGGGCCGTAGGCGCCCTCGGGGAAGAAGACGATGGTGGAGTTCTCGCTCGCCATCAGCGTGAGTCGGCGAAGCTATGGAACTCGCTCGCCATCAGCGTGAGTCGGCGAAGCTATGGAACTCGGAGATGGCTGTCAAGCGTGAGAAGAGAGTGGAGCAGGTCGCGTTGCCCGATGTCGCGGGGCTGACAGGCGCGCGTTGGTTCGCGGGGAAGGGGCGCGCGGTGGCCGGGATCGAGCACGTGGGTGAAGTGGCGCTCGAAGGTGCGGTAGGCGCTTCGATCGCGCTGATCGAAGTCATGTACGCCGATGGCGAGAACGAGCGATACGCGCTCGCGCTTCGCGACGGGCGTGAATGCGGCGGGGACGATCCTCTGTGGGCTGCGCTCGCGGGCTGCGCAGGTGTCGAGGCGGTTCCGGGCAGATCCCGATTCCTCGC
>JAERMP010000178.1 GCA_016844515.1 Thermoleophilia bacterium
TTCGAGCAGCCGCCGGAAGGCGAGCTGCGTCTCCTCAGCCGATGACCCGAGGACCGAGTCGGGGTCGACTCCGAGCGGGACGAGGATCTCGACGAGCGGCCAGTAGGTGATCCCCTCGCCGTAGTGGAGGCAGCGGCCGCGCAAGATGTCCGCCTCGCCCGCGGCGCGCTCGAGGAAGTCCGCAACGAGGCGGGACTTCCCGATGCCGGCCGGGCCGAGCAGGGTGAAGAGCCGGCACGTGCTCTCGGCGAGGACGTCCTCGAAGTCGCGCCACAGCCGCCCCCGCTCACGCTGCCGGCCAACGAGCGGCGCCTCGAGATGCAGGGCCAGAGCATCGTGATCGGCCATGACCTCGAGGAGTCGATACGCGTCAACGGGTTCGGACTTTCCCGTCAGCGTCAGGGGCTCGACTGCCTCGACGCGGACCGCATCGCGTACGAGGCTGAGCGTCTCGGCGCCGATCAGCGCCTCGCCCGGTGCAGCAGCCTGTTCGAGCCGGGCCGCGACGTTGACCGCGTCACCGGTGGCGAACGTCTCGCCCTCGCCTCCGACGACGACCTCGCCGGTGTTGACGCCGATCCGGGCCTCGAGCCCGTGCTCCGAGATGGCCGCGCGCATCTCGGCGGCGGCGCGAACCGCCCGCAGAGCGTCGTCCTCGTGCGAGACCGGGATCCCGAAGACGGCCATGACCGCGTCGCCTACGAACTTCTCGACCGTGCCGCCGTGGCGTTCGATGATCGCGCGAAGATCCTCGAAGTAGCGGCGCATGCGAGCGCGCAGAGCCTCGGGATCGGTCGACTCGCCGAGCGCAGTCGAGCCGACGAGGTCGCAGAAGAGGACGGTGACGACCTTGCGCTGCTCTCGCGCAGGCTGCGGCGCTGTCAGTGGGGTGCCGCAGGCGCTGCAGAACCGCGCGTCGTCGGAGTTCTCGCGCCCACAACTGGGGCATGCGGGCATTCGCGGAGTCTACGAGCGGACGGGCTGGAGCTCGGCGAGCTCGATGTCCGCCGCGAGCGTCGCGGCGAGCGATGGGTCGAAACGACCTGCGCCGACCTCGCGCACCGAGGCCGAGCCGGCGGCAACCGCGAGTCGCACCGCATAATCGGGAGATCGCTCCTCGACGATCGCCGCAAGGAACTGGGCGAGGAGGACGTCCCCCGACCCGACGCCCGACACCGGCTCGACGTGCGGTGCGAAGGCGCGCATCCGCCGGGTCTTCCGTCCGAATCGAAGGAGCGCGAAGCAGCCGTTCTCGAGTGTGATGAGGACGTTGCGAGCACCCATCTCCGCGATGGCGTCGAGCGCCATGAGGAAGTCATCGTCGTCTTCGAGCTCCTGCCCGACGAGCTGCTCCGCCTCGCGCTGGTTCGGGGAGACGAGGTACGGCCCCGCCTCGACACCGAACCGCATCGGCTCCCCCTCGCTGTCGAGCACGACGCGAACGTCCCGCCGAGCGAGATCGCGGATCGCGTCCGCGTAGAACGAGGTCGGCACCTTTCTCGGCAGCGAGCCTGCAAAGACGACGAAGTCGGCGCCTCGTGCGAGGTAGTGGACCTTCTCCATCAGCGTCTCGAGCTCGACCGTCGTCACCTCGGGCCCCCACTCGTTGATCTCGGTGTATGTGCCCGACGTCGGATCGACCACCGCCGTCGAGGCACGGGACTCCGCAGCGATTCGGACGAGGTCGTTGAGGATCGCCTCGGACGTCAGCTCCTCGATGATGCGCGTTCCCGTCCGGCCTCCTGCGAGCCCGGTCGCCACGACCGGGACGTCGAGAAGCTTCAGCGCACGTGCAACGTTGATGCCCTTGCCACCCGCGAGGGTGAGGACATCGCTCGAGCGATGGCGGTAGCCGATCTGAAAGACCGGCACGGTGAGCGTGCGGTCGAGAGCGGCGTTGACCGTGACGGTGACGATCATGTGAAAATTCCCCAGAGATTCTCCGCGGTCTGCGTCGCGTACCACTTGGCCTTCCCCAGCAGACCCGGCTCGTCCACGGAAGCAGCCGCGACGAGATTCGAGGAGGCGACGAAGCGGTTGCCGTCGTAGACCTCGACCCTCCCGAGCCGCTGGCCCTTGCGCACGGGGAGCACCACGGACGACGGCGCGACGACGCGCTCGACGAGCGGAGTTCCGACGCGCACGGTTCGTACATCGGCACGTGGAGCCACGAGCGCGACGGAGGGGCGACCGTAGCCGGTCTTGGCCAGCGCATACACCCGGCTCGCGTCTATCGCCGTGGTGCGACGGTACTGCGTCAAACCGAAAGTGAGAAGCTCCCGCAGCGCGTCGTTGCGGGAGCTGCGCGTATCGCTCCCGAGCACGGTCCCATAGACCGTCACACCGCCTGCTCTGGCGGCGGCGGCCTGCGACCACCCGGCGCCGCGCGTGTGCCCGGTCTTCCCCCCGACGAGCGTGGGCCAGCTCACGAGCAGATCGTCCGTCGTGGGGAACACCCTGCCTCCGGGAAGCGAGACCGTCGACCGAGAAAGCGCGTCGCGAATGAACGGAACACCGAGCGCATAGCGAACGAGTGCCGTGGTGTCGCGCGCACTCGAGACATGTCCCGCAGCGTCGAGACCGTGTGGGTTCTCGAAGTTCGTATCGGCGAGACCGAGTTCACGTGCCTTCGCATTCATAAGCGCCACGAACTGTTCTGTCGAGCCCTTTCCGACGTGAAGAGCTAGGGCCTGGGCTGCGTCGTTCGCGCTCCGAACGAGCATCGCCCTGAGAAGAGCCCCCGCCGTGAGTTCCTCCCCCGCGCGCAGATAGACGGTCGACTCACCGACTCCGGCCGCGCGCGGGCTTACGCGTACGACGTCGGAGAGGCTCGCCTGCTCCAGGACGACGATGGCCGTCATCAGCTTCGTGATGCTCGCGATCGCCCGCTCTCGCCTCGCGTTCGACTGCGCGAGCACGGCGCCGTCCTCACCGAGGAGGTACCACGCGGACGCCGCGACACGCGGAGCGTCCGCAGTCAGTGTGGAGTCGGCGCTCGAGGCCTGAACCGGCGCCGCTGAAGCGGCGAGGAGAGCGACGACGGCGAGCAAGGCTCTGCGCATCACCGGCCGGCACTGTACTGGTTGCGCAAGACCGGAATCCGCGAGTGCTGGTGCCGGTCGCGGAAACCGCTGAAGGCGGCTGCTTCGCAGCCGCGTGTCCGTGTCGCCATCAACCATCTGGCCTACCAGCCCGCGGCAGCCCAGACCTGCGCCGCGAGCTTCTCCGCTTCCGCTGCGGCCGCCGCGCGCCAGTCAGCTTCGGTGTCGCGGTACGCGTAGATGACCGAACGCGAGGCAGTGACGAGCGCGCTGGCAGGTCCCGTCGTGAAAGCTCGCGCGACATCCGCCGGTGTCGCGCCTTGCGCACCCACGCCGGGGAGCAGAATCGGCGTCTGTGGAAGTAGTCGCCGCGCCTCGGAGACGGCCCGCGGGTGCGTCGCACCGACGACGGCACCGACGCTCGAAAGCTCGTGCTCGCCGACGAGCGGCTCACCCCACTCCCGCACCAGCTCGGCGAGGTGGTGCCAGAGCGGACGGCCGTCCGAGAGCGCAAGGTCCTGCACGTCAGCTGCGCCCGCATTGGACGTCCGGACGAGGAAGAACACGCCCGCGCCGTGCCGTCGGCAAGCCGCAAGGAACGGTTCCACCGAGTCGTGGCCGAGGTACGGACTCGCGGTCATCGCATCGGCGAGCGGCGGATCGCCGTCGCGTGGCTCGAGGAACGCGGCCGAGTACGCCCGAGAGGTCGAGCCGATGTCGCCTCGCTTCGCATCGAGCAGAACGAGCAATCCCGTCGAGCGCGCGTAGTCGCAGACCTCTTCGAGCGCCTTGAATCCATCCGAGCCGAGCGCCTCGAAGAACGCTGCCTGCGGTTTCACGGCCACGACGTACGGCCCAACAGCGTCGACGATTCCCTTGCAGAAGCGCGCGACCGCCGAAGCCGCGGCCGCTCGCCCGAGCACGGCCTCGCCGCGCAGCTCCATCGGCAGGAGGTCGAGTCGGGGATCGAGACCGACGGCGAGCTGGCTGTGCTTGCGTCCGACCGCCTCCACGAGCCGGTCGGCGAAGTTGACGGTTTCCACGCCCCAAAGGCTACGCCGCGAGAATGGCTGCGGGGTCGAGAGAGACGATCCGCAGCTCCGGGCCCGGCCGCCTGAGGAACCCGGAGACCACGAGCAGCTCGTCCGCATCCTCGGGCGCGAACGACGGCTCGGTGAGCGCGGCCTCGGCGAGACCAGCGTCGACCTCGAGCTTCCCGGCGGGACCGAGCGCGAGCGTGCGTGCCGTCACTTTGCCGCCTGCGACGAAGAACGCTCGCCGGAAACCCGACTCTCGCGCCGGAGCGAGAACGCAAAGGCTCGAGCGGCGAAGCCGGTCGAGCTCCGCGATGCGCGCGACGACGTCCTCGAGCGCAGCAAGACGATCGCGCAGGCGCGCCGCATCCTCGAACCGCAGGTCGCGCGCGAGCCGCCGGAGCTTCGCGCGCAGAGGCGGAATCGCCGCGGCGAGGTCCTCACCCTCGAACACGTCGAGCGCTCGCGCAGCGAGCTGCGCCTGGCGCTTGCTGGTGATCGGCCCGAGCGGGCCCGGCTCCGCCACGACAGACCACCTCTCGCTGCGATGCGCGAGGTAGACGTACCGGTCCGGCCGTCCGACTCGCGCGTTCGCCGGAGGGCGCAAAGTGCGAATGAGCCTGAGCTCCTCGAGCGCCGCTTCGAGCTCGGACCCGAGCACTCGCCACTCGACGCGCTCGAGTGCGCCGAGTGCGGCCTCGACAGCCGGCCGCTGGCGGTCTCCCGAGAAGTACGACCGGAGTCGCGCGCACAGGTCGCGCGCCTTGCCGACGTACAGGACAGTGTCGTTGCGGTCGTGGAAGAGATAGACGCCCGGAGTCGTGGGTGCCCCCGCGACAAGCGAGCGCTTCGCGTGAAGCCGGCGTGCCCG
>JAERMP010000179.1 GCA_016844515.1 Thermoleophilia bacterium
GCGGGGTACTTCGACGCCGTTCTCGGGGCGATCACGGGCGGCGAGAGCTCGACGCTCGCGCTCAAGGGCTCAACCGAGGAAGCGCAGTTCGAGGCGGCACACAGCGCGTGACCACTGGCGCGGCAACCGCGTCGGTCTTGGCCCCGGATGAGGCGGGCGTGCTCACGCCCGACGCGCTTGACCTCGTTGTCGCCCTGCAACGGGAGTTCGGGGTTCGGCGAGAAGAGCTGCTCCTGGCGCGGGCGGAACGCCAGGAGCGGATCTCCGCCGGCGAGCTCCCCGACTTCCTCGAGTCGACGCGCTCCGTGCGTGAGAGCGACTGGCGCGTCGCGCCGGTGCCGGACGACCTCCAGGACCGCCGCGTCGAGATCACCGGCCCTGCGGGCGACCGGAAGATGGTGATCAACGCCTTCAACTCGGGCGCACGGATCTACATGGCCGACTTCGAGGACGCGAACTCGCCCACGTGGGCGAACGTCGTCGGCGGCCAGCAGAACCTCACCGACGCGATCGAGCGGACGATCTCGCTCGCGACGCCCGAGCGGCGGTATGCGCTGAACGACGAGGTCGCCGTGCTCCTCGTGCGCCCGCGTGGCTGGCATCTCCTCGAGCAGAACGTCGAGATCGACGGAAGCCCGGTTTCGGCGAGCCTCTTCGACTTCGGCGTTTATTTCGAGCGCAACGTGGAGCGGCTCCTCGCGCGCGGCACCGGCCCGTACTTCTATCTCCCCAAGCTCGAGAGCCACCTCGAGGCCCGGCTCTGGAACGACGTCTTCTGCTTCGCGCAGGACCGGCTCGGTGTGCCGCGTGGGACGATCAAGGCGACCGTCCTCATCGAGACGATCCTTGCGGCGTTCGAGATGGAGGAGATCCTGTACGAGCTCCGCGAGCATTCGGCCGGGCTCAACGCTGGCCGCTGGGATTACATCTTCTCGGTGATCAAGAAGTTCCACGATCGCGACGACTTCGTCCTGCCCGATCGCATCCAGGTGACGATGACCGTGCCGTTCATGCGTGCGTACACGGAGCTGCTCGTGCGCACGTGTCACGGCCGCGGGGCGCACGCGATCGGCGGAATGGCGGCGTTTATCCCGAGCCGGCGCGATCCCGAAGTGAACGAGATCGCGCTCGCGCGCGTCACGGAGGACAAGCAGCGCGAGTCGGCCGACGGCTTCGACGGCACCTGGGTCGCGCACCCGGATCTCGTCCCGACGGCGAAGGAGCAGTTCGACGCAGCACTCGGCGACCGCCCGAATCAGCTCGGACGCCTTCGCGAGGACGTCTCGGTTGAGGCGGCCGACCTGTTGAACGTCGCCGCGACACCCGGTGAGATCACTGATGCGGGTGTACGGGCGAACGTCTCGGTGGGGATCCGCTACATCGCGGCCTGGCTGTCGGGGGTCGGCGCAGCCGCGATCGACAACCTCATGGAGGACGCCGCGACTGCGGAGATCTCTCGCTCGCAAGTCTGGCAATGGGTGCACCACGGGCGGGTCGCGCGTGCGGACGTCGAGCAAACGATCGCGGACGTCGCAGCCGAGCTGCCCGCTGATCCCGTCTATCTCGAGGCGCGACGGCTCTTCGAGCAGCTGGCGCTCGACGACGAGTTCACCGAGTTCCTCACGCTTCCCGCCTACGAGCGCCTTCTGGAGTTTGCGTAGGGGTCTCTCACTGATGTCCGACGGCAACAAAGCGGACGACATCGCGCTCGCGCTCGAGGAGGCGATCGTCTCGGGCGAGATTCCGCCGGGCAGCGTCCTCCGCCAGGAGCACTTGTCCGAGCAGTTCCAGGTGTCGAGGACGCCGGTGCGCGAGGCGCTCCGGCGGCTCGCGGCGCTCGGCCTCGTGAGCTTCGAGCCCAACCGTGGCGTTCGCGTTCGCATGCTCTCGCGGGACGAGCTCCGCGAGGCCTTCCTTGTCCGCGCTGAGCTCGAGAGCCTCGCTACGCAGATTGCCACTCCGAAAATGTCTGCGGCCGACCTCGTGGCGCTCGAGGACGCGGAGCTTCGCTTCAGCGAGCTGACGCGCGAGCTCGTCGAGATGAGCCACGCCGGGCGCCAGGACCTCGAGCTCGCACGCGCGTGGCTGTTCGCGAACCATTCGACGTGCCGCTCATCGAGCGGATGGCGAAGGCGGCGAGGCGGACGTTCCTCGTCAAGCCGTTCTGGGCGACTGGGGCCGACCTCGACGAGCTGTTCCACAACAACGATGGTCAACACCGGGCGATCCGCGAGGCGATTGCGGCTCGGAGCCCCGAAGGCGCACGGGTCCTCGCCCGAGAGCACGTGCTCTCGTCGGGCCGCCTGCTCGAGGCGATTCTCGACAAGGTCGCGGCGCAGTCGCGAGAGACGTCGGCCGTCCTCAGCTGAGACGGTCCTCTCCGGCGAGGAGCACGCGCTCGATCTCGAGCCCGTCGGTGAGGACGACGACATCGGCAGGGAGGCCGAGTCCGAGGCGGCCTGCGGTGGGATGGGCGATGACGTGTGCGGGGATCTCGGTCGCAGCCAGGACAGCGTCCTCGAAGGACGCGCCGAGCGCATGAAGGCTCCGGACAGCTTCGATCATTGGGGCGGTACCTCCGGCGAGGACGCCGTCGGGTGTCCGTCCGCCCGGCGCGACGGTGAAGTCGGTCACGAGCGCAACTCGTCCACGTGCTGCGCGCCAGACGAGGGCAGCGGTCTCGGACGCCAGGTGGATCCCGTCCAGAATCACCTGAACGACGACGTCCTCTCGGGCAAGGGCTACGCCGGCGATCCCGGGGTCGCGGTGGTGGAACGGGCGCATGGCGTTGAAGAGGTGCGTCACCGTGTGAACGCCGAGATCGAAGCCGGCGTTAGCCTCCCCGGCGGTCGCGTCGGAGTGGCCGAAGGACACCGTCACTCCGCGAGCGAGCAGCGTGCGGATGAGATGGTGTGCGCCGGGAAGCTCAGGTGCGAGCGTTAGGAGCCGGATGGGGCCTGCGCCGAGGAGTCGGTCGAGCAGGCCGAGGTCGGGATCGCGGCGCGCCGCCGCAGGGTGCGCGCCGAGCCGCGCAGGCGAGAGAAACGGGCCTTCGAGATGTGCGCCGAGGATCCGGGCTCCAGCGGTCGCGCGTGGCATCCCGCGAAGCGCAGCGACGAGCTCCTTCTCGGGTGCCGTGATGAGTGTCGGCAGGTAGGACGTGACCCCGGTCTGTAGCAGGCCCTCACCAGCGCGCCGGTACCCGTCCTCGTCCGCTTTCAGGAAGTCGACACCCGCGAAGCCGTTGACCTGGAGGTCGACGAAACCGGGCACTGCGATGCCGCGCCCGTTGGGCGACGAGAGGCCGTGGCCCTGAACGCACCCCTCTGCGATCTCGAGGTCGCCCCGAATGAGGCGACCATCGATCAGCGCAGCTTCGACACCGAGTCTCATTGGGACTTCGTACCACGGCGACGAGCCTTTGCGCTGCAACGCGCGCTATACTGGGGCTCGCGTCGCGGGGTGGAGCAGTCTGGTAGCTCGCCGGGCTCATAACCCGGAGGTCGCAGGTTCAAATCCTGCCCCCGCTACTGAAAAGCCCCGGAAACGGGGCTTTTCTTTGCGGTCGAGCGGGAATCTTCGCTGCTTCCTTGATCTCGCTTGCTCGCTTGGAGCCGAGCTCACGGGCTGCTCTCCTCGTACCGAAGTGGGACGTTGCGAAAGGCGAGGTAGAACCCGAGGTCGTAGATGCTCTTGAGGGTGCCGGCGATGAGGAAGGGCGCTCCTAAGCCGGCGCGAAGCGCGGCGCCGGCCAGGAGCGGGGCCGCCGGGCGCGCGAGGGTCCGCGCTGCGTTCGTGTAAGCCGCTGCGGCGGTCCGCTCAGTTGGATCGACGACCCCGACAACGTAAGCCTGGCGTGTGGGGACGTCCATCTGAGAGAGGGCGAAGCGCGCGAGCAGGAGCACGACTGCCGACCGGAGGCTCGGAGCGAAGGCGACTCCCACGAGCAGGATGTTCGAAGGAAGATGGCTGAAGACCATCGTGCGCAGGAGACCGATTCGTCCGGCGATGCGAACGGCCGCCTGGAACGAAACTGCCTGGAGGAGGCCGATCGCGAAGAAGAGCACCGCGAGCGTCTCGGGCGACGCGCCGTATCGGCGTGTGAACAGGTAGGCGATGAACGTCTGCGGGACGAAGCCGCCGCCGAAGCTGTCGAGCGCGAAGAACCCACACATGCGCGCGACGATCCCGCGCGAGCGGTGCAGCGGCGGAAGCTCTTCTCCCTCGAGCTCGTGGCCGACCTCGACTGCCGCGGACAGGCCCGCGGAAACGGCGAGTCCCGCGACCGCGGCAAGCGGGTACGCGAGAAGCAAGTAAGGCGTGTAGCCAACGAGTGCGATGAGGGCGCCAAACGAACCGGCGAGGGTCGCGACCGTGTTGTAGGTCCCGAAGAGGCGGGTGGGATCCCGCTCTCCGGAGGCGTGCGGAAGCATCGCCTGCTCGAGCGACGTGAACGGCCCGGATTCGACGACGTCGGTCGAGAGAGTTCCCGTCAGTCCGGCGGCGATCAGCGCCGGAAGCCAGCCCGTCACGGCGAAGACCGTGCCGGCGCACGCCATCAGGACGAGAAGCAGGCGATAGGAGCGGCGCCGGCCGAACCGATCGCCGTAGCGGGCGAGAAGAACAGAGGCGAGCGCGTTGCCGACGAGGAGCGCCGCGAGGATGATCCCCACGGCTCCGTCCGAGTACCCGCGTTTCGCCAGCGTGATTCCGATCAGAACCGAGCCCAGGCCGTAGGCGAGAGCGCGCGTGCCTTGCACCGCGATGATGCGTCGCGCGTCGTTGGTCAGGCGCGTTCCTCGAAGACCGCAGCCATGTGGGCGACGTACATACGCGGGGTACCGGCGCCCAGCCAGATATCGGCGTTATCGAAGCCCGGGTTTGACCCTCCGGGGATCGCGACGAAGTCGATCCGCTCGAGGCTCAAGTGCTGCCCACCCGGCTCGTGCTGGGAGCGTTCCCCGCATCAACCTCTGCCTTGCACCACGCGTACAGGGCGTCGTACACGGGCAGCGAGAGCTCGAGCTGACGGTGGTCGCCGAGATCCAGAAGGTGGAAGCCCTCTGCAACGGCGAGGAGCCCGCGCGACTGCGGCGTCGCGTCACGGTCATCAGAATCAGACATGTCGGCGCCGTGGACGATGCGTGCCAGCAGCTGTACGGCCGGGTCGTCGATCTCGTAGTCCTCGACCAGAACCTCGAACGAGCAGAGGCCGTCCCGGTGTGTGTACTCGGCGTCGGGCGCGTCATACGAGTGCGCGCCTTCGCGCTTGGCCACCTCGAGCACTTCCTCGGCGGGCACGTAGAGGAACTCCGCCCCTGGATCGATGAAGCTCTTGATCAGCCACGGGCAAGCGATTCGGTCTGTCTTCGGTCTCGCTCTGGTCACCCACTTCGCCACCTTGATCTCCTCTCTCCCACGATGATTCTCGTCCGGTCAACAGGGCGCGGCGACGATATTCATAGCCGCCGTCGATCAGCGGCGCGGCGCGGTTACCCCGCCTCAGCTCGGACAGGGCAGCGGGCCGATCGTCGCGGCGACGATCAACGTCGTCAGGACAAGCCCGACGAACCAGGCGAGCGGGATCACCGCCGCCAGCCGCGGCCGCTCGGCGATGTGCGCGAAGAGGACCGCGACGAACACCGCCAGCCAGCCGAACGTGCCGGCGACGGTGACGGCGTCGCCGAACGGGTCTCCGCGCGTCGCTTGCACGCCGTAGCGTCCCACGCAACTCCATTCGATCCCGAACGCGTCGGGGATGACCCAGAGCGCGAGAATCGCTGCGACCGGTGCGAGCACGAGGATCTCGACCACGCTCAGCGCCGGCGGCAAAGCGCGTCGCCGCCGATGACGGTTGGTCTGGCCCGACATCCGGAGAAGACACGGATCCGCGGTTCCAGGATCTACGGTGCAGATAACGTCTTCCCCATGGACGTGGTCGACCTCGGCGACAGCGGCCTGCGCGTCTCGCGTGTCGGTGTCGGTTGCAACAACTTCGGCGGGCGGATCGACCTCGATGCAACCCGCGCGGTCGTCGATGCGGCGCTCGACGTTGGCATCACGTTCTTCGACACGGCGGAGGTGTACGGGTCGGGCGGCGGGAGCGAGCGCTTCCTGGGGGAGATCCTCGAGGGTCGTCGCGACCAGGTGGTGCTTGCGACGAAGTTCGGCTGGGCGCAGGACTGTGGACACGGCGACGCCGCCAGCGTCCGGAGTGCGATCGACGGCTCGCTCGCGCGACTGCGAACGGATCACGTCGATCTCTACTACCTCCACAAACCGGACCCCGATACACCGATAGCCGAGACGCTCGGTGTGCTGGACGAGCTCGTCTCCTCGGGCAAGGTGCGTGCGATCGGGTGCTCGAACTTCTCGGCGGAGCAACTCGCGGAAGCCGACCGCGTCGCCCGCGAGCAGGGCACGACGCGCTTCACCGTCCTGCAGAACCACTACAGCCTGCTCGAGCGCGGCGACGACGAGGACGTCCTGCCGCTCTGTCGCGAGCTGGGGATCGCGTACATCCCGTACTTCCCGCTCGCGAGCGGGGTGCTTACGGGCAAGTACAAGCGGGGGGAGCCTGCTCCGGAGGGCACGCGGCTGCACGGCCGCGAAATCGATGACGCGCGGCTCACGCGTGTCGAGGCGCTGAAGCGCTTCGCAGACGAACGGGGACATGGCCTCCTCGACCTCGCGATCTCGGCGCTGGTCTCGACGCCCGGCATCGGTTCGGTCATCGCGGGCGCCACGAAGCCCGAGCAGGTGAGAGCCAACGCCGCGGCGGCCTCGTGGCACCTCGGGGCCGACGATCTCGAGTTGCTCGCAACGCTCTAACAATCAGTTACCGAATGCTTACCGCGGGCACAGAGAAAGCTCACCCGCAGCTCCGATACCCAGACGGAGGGAATCCCCGAAGTCGAACGGAAGGGAGTCGGAGATGGCGAAGCTTCGTAAGGTGACCGCGATCATCGCGGTCGTGCTCGGGTCGCTGACGATGACCGGGGCGGCACTGGCAGAGGACAGGCAGCCACAGCGGAGCCCCGGTGATCATCGGGCGTTCTGTGAGCGCCTCGAGCAGACAGCACAGGCTCTGCGGGCGAAGATCGGCGAGATCCAGGCTGTGCAGGAGCGGATCCGGGCGAAGATCGCCAGTGGCGAGCTCACGCGCCAGCAGGAAGCGCGGGCCAAGCATGCGCTGAGGAAGCTCGAGGCCCTGCAGGAAGAGCTTCAGCAGAAGCTCGAGCGGGTGCTGGACATCTACGGCGAGAAGTGCCAGCGCTGAGCGGTTGACGGATCGTTGGGGTCAGACCCCAGGGAGTCTGGGGTCTGACCCCACGAATCAGCTGTCGTTCGCGCCGTCCCGATCGCCGGCCTTGTCGGCGTCGGCGTGCGTCGAGGTCACGGTGAAGGACTTGTCGAGATGGACGTCGACCTGGCTTCCATCAGCGAGCGTCACCTCGACCTCGTAGTAGCCGTCCTCGTCGCCAACCTCGGTCTCCGTCACCCTGCCTCCTCCAGTGGAGGCGAGCGCGGCCGCCGAAGCTTGGGTGAGCGCCGCGCCGGTAATGGGCTTCTCGGCATCATCGAATCCGCCTGCTGCGAGCGCCACCCCTGCCGAGACTCCAACGAGGGTGATTCCGAGGGCGGCGATCACGGCAATTCTTCTCATTCGTGTCCTCCTGTGGTCGCGTATATCCAGCACGCTACGAGGGCCGGATGAGATGAGCGTGAGCTCTTATCTCATCGAACTCTCATCTTTGTCGCGACAATGAGGACTCTGATGCGCATCCTGGTCGTTGAAGACGAGCTGAAGATGGCGAGCCTCCTGCGCCGCGGGCTCACGGAGGAGGGACACGCGGTGGACCTCGCTCGCACAGGAGACGACGCTCTGTGGATGGCTGGGGCCGCGGAGTACGACGCGATCGTGCTCGATCTCATGCTGCCTGGTGTCGACGGGCTCGAGGTGTGCCGGCGCGTTCGCGAGAGTGGGGTCTGGGCTCCTGTGTTGATGCTGACCGCTCGAGACGCGATCGAGGATCGCGTCGCCGGACTCGATGCAGGCGCGGACGACTACCTCCCGAAGCCGTTCTCGTTCGCCGAGCTCCTCGCCCGGCTTCGCGCCCTCGTTCGCCGGGGGAGCGCGGAACGCCCCGTGGTCCTCGAGGTCGACGATCTCCGTCTCGATCCAGCAACGCGCCAGGTGTGGCGGGGGCCGACGGAGGTCAAGCTCTCCGCGAAGGAGTTCGCGCTGCTCGAGACGTTCATGCGCCGTCCCGGCCAGGTTCTCTCCCGCTACCAGCTGCTCGAGCATGCTTGGGATTACGGGTACGAGAATCGCTCTAACGTCGTCGACGTCTACGTCCGGTACCTCCGCGACAAGATCGATCGTCCGTTCGGACGTGACTCACTCGAGACCGTTCGCGGGGCCGGCTATCGGCTTCGGAGGGAGCGCGGCACGTGAACCGGTTGCCTATCCGGGTGCGTCTGGCCGTCGTCTTCGGGCTCGTGATGGCCGTCGTCTTCTCGGCTGTCGGGGCGTTCCTCTACTTCCGTCTCGGCGCGACACTCGACGAGCGGATCACCGACAGCCTCGAGAGCCGCAGCGACGCGCTGTCGGCAATCGTCGGGAGCAGCGGGGACGACCTTCGTCTGGAGGACGTTCGCGTCGTCTCCACCGAGGATGGTTTTGCTCAGGTGATCGGGTCGGACGGTTCGATCCTCGCTGCGCTCGACTACGAGACACGCGTACAGCTGCTCACCGCAGCCGAGCTCAGGCAGTCGCTCCTGCAGAGACTCGTGGTCGAACGGGAGGTGGACGTCGCGGGCGGTACGCGCGAGGAGGTACGCATGCTCGCGACACCCGTCGCGATCGGAGACCGTGTCGAGGTCGTTCTCGTCGGCGAGTCACTCGAGGATCGCGACGACGCCCTGGACGGCCTCCTCACACAGCTTCTCCTCGTTCTCCCGATCGCTGTGCTCCTCTCCTCCGGCATCGGCTACCTCGTAGCCCGGGCTGCTTTGAGGCCGGTCGACGACATGCGCGGGCGCGCGGCCGAGATCTCGGCGGAGAATCCCGACCGGCGTCTCCCGCTCCCACGGGCTCACGACGAGATCTACCGGCTCGGCGAGACGCTCAACGAGATGCTCGGGCGGCTCGATGCCGGTCTCGCGCGGGAGCGGCGCTTTGTCGCCGACGCGAGCCACGAGCTTCGCACCCCGCTGGCGACGCTCCGCACCGAGCTCGAGCTGGCCATGCGTCGGCCCCGCTCGCCCGAGGAGCTCGAGGGGGCGCTCCAATCGGCAGGAGAGGAGGTAGAGCGTCTCGTCCGGCTCGCGGAGGACCTCCTGGTGCTCGCCCGCGCCGACGATGGAAGGCTCCTCCTCCGCGTCGAACGGCACGACGTCCGCGGGCTGCTCGATGCGGTTGCAGGCCGGAGCGACTCTCGTGCGAGGGCTGCCGGCCGCGCACTCGAGGTGGCGGCGCCGGAGGATCAGGTCGTTACTGGAGATCGCCAGCGCCTCGAGCAGGCGCTCGGAAACCTCGTCGACAACGCCCTTCGGTACGGCGAAGGCACGGTACGGCTCGAGGCACGCGCCGAGAACGGCTGGTTCGTGCTCTCCGTCGGCGACCAGGGTGAAGGGTTCCCATCCGAGTTCCTTCCGCACGCGTTCGAGCGCTTCAGCCGGGCGGATGTCGCGCGCACGGGTGGCGGCGGCGTCGGCCTCGGGCTTGCAATCGTGGAGGCGATCGCCCGCGCGCATGGGGGGAGCGCAAGAGCGGCGAATCGCGCGGACGGTGGCGCTGAGGTGACGATCGTGATCTCGTCGGAGTTTCCGGCTCATAGCAATCTCATCTGACCCTCATACGCTCGGCGAGGAACTCGAGCGAAGGAGAATCCCGATGCGAATCACGATGCTGGTGTCCACGGGTGCGGCAATCGCGGTGCTCGGAGCTGGCTGCGGATCCGATGAGCCGGCTGCGCTTCCGCAGGGAAGCGAGACCGTCCAACTCGACCCGGCGGACTTCACGACGGAGATCGACAATCGATACTGGCCGATGTCGCCGGGCACGACCTGGGTCTATCGCGAGACCGATGCCGATGGAAACGAGCAGCGCGTCGTCGTCACCGTCACCAGCGAGACGAGAGAAGTCATGGGCATCCAGACACGGGTCGTCCACGATCTCGTCACCGAGGACGGCGAGCCGATCGAGGATACGTACGACTGGTACGCGCAGGACGCGGACGGAAACCTCTGGTACTTCGGCGAGGACACGAAGGAGTTCGAGAACGGCGAGGTCGTGTCGACCGAAGGCTCGTGGGAGGCCGGCGTGGACGGAGCGCAGCCCGGAATCGTGGTGCCAGGTACCCCCGAGGTCGGCATGACATACCGGCAGGAGTACTACGCAGGCGAGGCCGAAGACGAAGCCGCTGTGCTGAGTCTCGACGAACAGGTCGAAGCGCCGCAGGGCTCGTACCAGGGTGTCCTCATGACGAAGGACTTCACGCCGCTCCACCCGGAGATCCTCGAGTACAAGTTCTACGCCGAGGGTGTCGGCCCGGTCGTCGTCCTCGGTGTGTCCGGCGGAATCGGTCGGGAGGAGCTCGTCGAGTACACGCGCCCGTAGGGCAGGACGTCGCGGCCGC
>JAERMP010000180.1 GCA_016844515.1 Thermoleophilia bacterium
GGTCACGTACAGCTCGGTCACCTTCGCCCGCTCGATCGTGCCGTCGGAGCGGCACCACGCAACCTGCTGAGCCCGGCGGATCGTCCCGTGCAGGACGCGGCAGAGCGCGAGCCGACCGACATACGGCGACGCGTCGAGGTTGGTGACGAGCGCCTGCAGTGGGTGGCCCTCGTCGTAGGTTGGCGCGGGAATGCGCTCGAGGATGAGGTCGAGCAACGGTCGGAGGTCCGTCTCGAGCGCGTCGGGGTCGGGATCGAGCGACGCGCGGCCGGCCTTCGCGTTGCAGTAGACGATCGGGAACTCGATCTGGCTCTCCTCTGCGTCGAGGTCGAGGAAGAGCTCGTAGACCTCGTTGACCACCGCGTCGATCCGCGCGTCGGGGCGGTCGACCTTGTTGACGACGAGAATCACCGGCAACCGCGCTTCGAGCGCCTTGCGCAGGACGAACCGCGTCTGAGGAAGCGGTCCCTCGCTCGCGTCGACGAGCAGGAGCACACCGTCGACCATCGTCAGGCCGCGCTCGACCTCGCCGCCGAAGTCTGCGTGGCCCGGCGTGTCGATGATGTTGATCTTCGTCCCGCCGTAGCGGACGGCTGTGTTCTTGGCCAGGATCGTGATGCCTTTCTCGCGCTCGAGATCCATCGTGTCGAGCACGCGCTCGCCGACGTCCTGGTTCTCGCGAAACGCGCCGGACTCCCAGAGCAGGGCGTCGACGAGCGTCGTCTTGCCATGGTCGACGTGCGCGATGATCGCCACGTTACGGATCTCAGAGCGTTCAGGCACGGAACCGAGGGTAGCGGCCGCGATCGGCTCGGCGGGGAACGCTGGGCTACTCGCGGCTGGACGCGGCCCAGATGTTGATCTCGCTCGCTCTCTGGCGCGGAGCGGTCGATCTCTGCGAGCTCGGCGTCCGTGAAGTCGAGGCAAGCGGCGTTCCCAGCTCATGGAGGATCGCGGCCGCCTCGCGCGTCTTCTCCGCCGAGTAGGACGAGATCCCGGCGTAGAGCGCCTTCCCCTGCCGGACGGCTGTGTCGAGCGCGCCCATCGTCTCCTCTTATACGGTCGTAGCGGTCGTCGGCGGGCAAGTAGGTCATGGAGGCCGAGATTGTGAGCACGCGGGCGAGGCAGGCCTCGCTCCACGTGATCCCGTCGCTCAAGATCACGGATCGCGGCCTCCTCGACGTGGATCGACGCGAGCTCGTGCCGCTCGCCGTCGACGAGCTCGTCGAGCTCCAGCCCTCACGCCTGGCAACGTCAACTTCGGCGACGCACGCCTGAGAACGCGTCCGGTCATCGCGCGCGTGCTACGACGCGTCCAGCTTGACACCGGCTTTCTCGAGCTGCTCCGCGATCCGGAGGTGATCGAGTTCGATCACCCGCGCGATCGAATGCGCTATCCCGTGGATCGTGGCCGTGTTGCCCTCTGTTCGGAATGAAATCGTGAGCTCCTCGGTGAGGACGTTACGAAGCTCTTGCTCGCTCATACCCAGCGAGATCTGCGTCCTAGTGGCCATGGGAACCCCCTGTTCCTGATGCGGCCGGCACGCTGTGCCGGGCCGGGCTGAACTGCGTCGTGAACCACGTCGTGGCGAGCTCCGCCACCTGCTCGAGCGCGCCGGGCTCCTCGAAGAGATGCGTTGCCCCAGGCACGATCACGAGCTCGTTCGGGCACGTGAGTTGTGCTGCTGCGGCCTGGTTGAGGTCGAGGACGACTCGGTCGGCACCACCAACGATGAGAAGGGTTGGCGCCTGCACCTCGGAGAGTCCCTCCCAGGCCAGGTCGGGGCGACCGCCCCTGGAGACGACGGCGGAGATCCCGTCACCCAGCTCTGCGGCAGCGAGGAGCGCAGCTGCCGCCCCGGTGCTCGCGCCGAAGTAGGCGATCGGCAGACGGTCTGCGTCCGGAGCGGCGGCGAGCCACCGAGTCGCCTCCACCAGACGTCGGGCGAGCAGCTCGACGTCGAAGACGTTCCTGCGGTCGAGCTCCTCCTCCTGTGTCAGCAGATCGAAGAGCAGCGTGGCGATCCCGGCCTGATTGAGCTCGGTCGCGACGGCGACGTTTCGAGCGCTGCGACGGCCAGAGCCGCTCCCGTGTGCGAAGAGCACCCAGCCGATCGGCGTCGCCGGAATCGCGAGGTCCGCTTCCAAGCGGATGTCGCCGATCGCGATCTCGGCCGAACGGCGGACGACCTCTCGGTCGCGCACCTCGGCAAGCAGCGTGATCACGGCCTCGTCGGAGACCTGGTGGAAGTCCTCGTACCAGAACCCGACCGCTCCGAAGTCGAACGGCGTCACGAGACAGACGACCGAGTCCACGTCCTCTTCGGCTCCGAGGCTCCGGACGGTCGCGTCAGCTCCGACTGGCACGGCCACGACCACCTGGCGGGCTCCTCGCGCGCGCGCCCAGCGAACCGCGGCGACCATCGTGCCGCCTGTCGCCAGGCCGTCGTCGACGAGGACGCACGTAGCCCCATCCACGTCGAGTGGTGCGTGACGCGCGTGCAGGTTCGCGTCGAGGGTCTCGGCCTTCGTCGCTGCGACACGGACGGCCTGGGTTACCTCCTCTTCCGTCAGGCCGTCGTGCGCGCGGACGTACTCGATGCCGCCGGGGGCGACCGCTCCGATCCCATACTCGGGATGCCATGGGTGGCCGACCTTTCGGACGGCGAGAGCATCCAACGGCGCGTGCAGGACCGCCGCCACCTCGGCGGCGACTTCGACTCCGCCGCGCGCGAGGCCGATGACGACGATGCGCCCAACCGACGCCTCGAGAGTGCCGGCGTCCTCGAGCTCACGCGCGAGCAGCCGTCCAGCTTCGCGCCGGTTTTCGAAGCCCGAGATCTGCCTCTGCCCATATCGAGACAACGTCTCCACACCTCGATGATCGACCTTGGCGCCCAGTTCGGCATCAGGGGAACTCCGGATAAGCGCCTCGCTGAACCTCCACCCGAACAGGGGCGTCTCGACCTTACGAAGAAGACGTCTGTGGGTGCTCCCCCGTCTGATCAGTGCTCTCCCCGATGGCGCACGCGTGCCGACGCGGGACCCTTGTGGCGATGGCATCTGTGCTGATGGAGCGAGCGAGCGACCTTCGGGACTTCGTTGGCTCTGTCGTCGGGCTACGGGACCCGGTCGGAGTGCTTTCGGTCACGATCGGAATCGAGCCTGGGGCGGGGAGCGGCGGAACACCGCCGTGGGAGATCGCCCTCGAGAACGACCTCACGCGGCTCCGCCACGACGGCTCTCTCGGGCCCGCCTCCAAGAGGAGATTCGAAGAGACGTCCGCGCGTCTCGCGGAGCTCCTCGATGCAACGTCTACCGGCAGGGGTCGAGCGTTGTACGTCGCGCTCGAGTCAGGAGCATCCCGCGAGGTGACACTCCGCAGAGCGCTCCCCGCGGGCGCTCGGGTGGGCCCGGTCGCACACGTGCTTCCGCTCCTCGAGGCGCTCGAAGCGGGCGAACGAGCCGGACTGATCATGGCGTCGAGGGACGCGCTCGTACTCTTCGAATCCGAGCTCGAAAGGGCGAGTGAGGTCGATCGCATCGAGCTCGAGCCCTGGGTGGGCGACTGGTGGCCGGAGATGAAGGGGCCCTCCAGGGCAAACCCGCTGCGGGGGCAGCACACGTTTTCGCAGAGAGATCGTTACGCGCGCCGGATCGCTGAGGCCTATCGCCACACGCTCGACGAGGCCTCCGTGACGCTCGGCGCGCTCGCCCGGGAACGAAGCTGGACACGTGCTGTGCTCGCGGGCGATCCACGAACGATCGATGCTCTGGACGAAGTTCTCCGGCACGGCGGGCTGACCACGATCACGATCGCCGCCAACCTCGAGGGCCTACGGACGGAACAGGCGCTCGGACGGCTCGACGCGGCTCTCGAGACACTGGCCGCCCAGACGTCGCTGGAACGCATTCGCGTGATCCAGGAGGAGGCTGCGGCCGACGCGAAGGGAGCCTGCGGGCTCGCCCGAGTGCTCGCCGCCCTCAACGACGCCCGCGTCGCCTCCTTGTCGATCGACCCGAGCCGCACGTACACGGGGTTCGTCGAACCCGGCGAGATCCTGCGCCCGACCGACCGAGCCGAGGGAGAGGTCGATCTCACCGACCTGATCGTCTCGCGGGCCCTCTCGACCGGTGCCGATGTGATCCCGGTGCTCGGAGATGCGGCCGAACATCTCGGGAGCTGCGGCGGAATTGCCGCACGTCTCCGCTGGTGAGGATCCGATGGAGCTCGAGACCGTTTCGATCGAGAAGCCCGGCGACGTCAACCTGATTCTCGGCCAGTCGCACTTCATCAAGACCGTCGATGACGTCTACGAAGCTCTCGCAGGGAGCTCGCCAAGCCTGCGCTTCGGTCTAGCGTTCTGCGAGTCGTCCGGGCCATGTCTCGTTCGGCGCGCCGGGAACGATGACGAGCTCGTCGCGCTCGCCGTCCGAAACGCGCTGGCCGTGGGAGCGGGCCATTCGCTGGTCGTCTTCCTGCGCGAAGGCTTTCCGGTGAACGTCCTGAACGCGCTGAAGCAGGTTCCGGAGGTCTGCAGGATCTACTGCGCGACGGCCAACCCCGTCGAGGTCGTCGTCGCGAGCACCGAGCAGGGCCGGGCGATTCTTGGTGTCGTCGACGGCAGCCCGCCGAAGGGTGTCGAGACGGCAGAGGGCGTCATCGAGCGCAAGGCGCTGCTCCGTCGTCTCGGCTACAAGGACTGAGCCGCGTGGCTCGGATCGACGAGCGCGGGCTACGGCGGTCCGAGCTGAAGCTCGACTAATTGCGCACCCGACGGTAGCTGCTTCCGAGATCGGCTCCTGTGAATCTGCCCCTCGTGCGGGTCCGCCAGTCGATGACCGCGCTCCCTGTGCAGCCGTCAGAAGAGCTCCTGCCCGGCGAACAGAGCCGACACGGACCGGTGGGCGAAGACATTCGCGATCGTGTCCGCGAGAACGTCCACACGGTGTCGGTCACGGCGATCTCAGAGATCTCAGACGTCTGCAGTCGGTCGAGAGCGCCCTCCGCGAAGAGGGCGTGCGTCGCGAAGGCGTGCACCTCGAGAGCGCCCGCGGCGAGGAGCGCCTCCCCAGCGCTGACGAGCGTGCTGCCTGTGACGATCATGTCGTCCCCCATGACGACCACCTTGCCGCGAACGGCGCCGACCACCTCCGCCGCCTCCGCGAGATCATGACCGGGCCGGGTCTTCGTCACGACTGCGAGATCGGCGTCCAAGGCACGGCTGAGGCGACGGGCGAGCTTGACGCGGCCGAGATCGGGAGAGACTGCGACGAGCGTCGCTCCCTCGCGAGCGAGCTTCCGGAAGTGGTCTGCAAAGAGCGGCAGGGCGGTCATGTGGTCGACGGGGATCTCGAAGAAGCCCTGAATCTGGCCCGCGTGAAGGTCCATCGTGAGGACGCGGTCGGCACCCGCAGCCTCGAGCATGTCGGCCACGAGACGAGCCGAGATCGGCTCTCGCGACGCCGATTTCTTGTCCTGACGAGAGTAGGGAAACCACGGCATCACGGCGGTGATCCGGTGCGCCGAGGCGAGACGAGCGGCGTGGATCATCAGCAGGAGCTCGACGAGGTGGTCGTTCACCGGCGGAGAGCACGACTGAACGATGAAGACGTCGGCGCCGCGGATCGACTCGCCAAACCGGCAGTACGTCTCGCCGTTGGCGAACGTCTCGTGCTCGACCGGACCGAGAGCCGTGCCCAGCCGATCAGCAATTCGCTCGGCCAGCTCGCGGTTCGATGTGCCCGAAAAGACGAGAGGCCTGCGGCGCCGCAGGAGCGACCGTATACGTCGGCGCATGTCAGAAGTGGACGAACTGCTCGCGGTCGAATGCGGCGAAGGGAC
>JAERMP010000041.1 GCA_016844515.1 Thermoleophilia bacterium
CCTCGATGCCTTCTGCCGCTGCCCAGCGACCGATCTCGTCGGGATCGAGGGTGACGAGCGCGGCGATGTAAGGCCGCTTGTCACCGACGACGAGTGCCTGGGAGACGTACTTCGACATCTTCAGGTCGTTCTCGATGTTCTGGGGCGCGACGTTCTTGCCGCCCGCGGTGACGAGGATGTCCTTCTTTCGATCCGTGATCCGGAGGAAGCCGTCCGCGTCGAGCTCGCCGATGTCGCCGGTTCGCAACCAGCCGTCGGGCGCGAGCACTGCAGCCGTGGCCTCCTCGTCCCTGAAGTACCCCTGGAAGACGGTCTCGCTGCGGACGAGGATCTCACCGTCGTCCGCGATCGTGATCTCGAACCCGGGAAGCGGGCGCCCGACCGTGCCGAAGCGATAGTCGTCGGGACGGTTCGTGCTGCACGCGGTCGTGCACTCGGTGAGGCCGTAGCCCTCGACGATGCGGAGGCCGATCGCATCGAAGAACTCCGCGATCTCCTTCGCAAGCGGGGCGCCGCCGGAGATCGGGATCCTCAAGCGCCCACCGAGCTTCGCGCGCACCTTGCTGAAGACGAGCTTGTCAGCGATGCGATGCCGTGCCCTCAGGCCTGCCGGAATCGGTTTCCCACCGCCCTCGAGTCGGCTGACCTCGCGACCAATCGGGAGCGCCCAATCGATGAGTCGCCGCTTCGCCCCGGTCGCCTCGTCGAAGCGGGCCTGGGCTGCTGAATGCACCTTCTCGTACACGCGCGGGACGCTCGGCAGGACGGTCGGGCGGACCTGCAGGAGCGCCTCGCCGACGCGCAGCGGGTCCGCGAGGAACGCAATCGGGAAACCCACGTATGCACCGGTCAGGAGCATCAGACGCCCGAAGTTGTGCGCGAGCGGGAGATACAGCAGCATCAGATCGTCGGCGCGGTAGTAGCTGTCCATCTGGTCGACGAGGCTCGCCATCGCGTAGTAGTTGCGATTGCTCAGCATGCAGCCCTTCGGTGGCCCGGTCGTGCCCGACGTGTAGATGATCGTGAAGAGGTCGTCTTCGGCGATCGCGCCAGTGGCGTCGTCGAGCGCAGACGGATTCGCCGCGGCGAAGTCGCGTCCGTGAGCGGCCAGACCGTCGAGGTCGTGGTACGTGAGGACGTGCTGGAGCGAGTTCAACTCGGCCGAGGCAGCTTCGACCTTGACGAGTTGCTCGGCGTCCTCGCAGACGATCCCGACAGCTCCCGAGTGGGAGAGCACGTAACCGACATCGCGTGCGGAGTTGGACGCGTACACGGGGACGCCCACTGCGCCAATCTGCGCGAGCGCGAAGTCGACGAGCGCCCAGTCGAGCGTGTTTCGCGCGAGGATCGCGAAAGCATCCCCCTTGCGAACGCCTCGCGCCAGGAGTCCGTTGGCATACGCGCGCACTCGGTCGTCCGCGTCACGCCACGAGATCTCGCGCCAGTCGCCCTCGACTTCGACCAGATACGCAGGGCCGAGGCGCTCGGCTGCGACCGCGTCACGCCAGAGCCGAGCGATCGTGCGGCGCCTATCCGAAGGTCGAGTCTCGCGTGCGGCGGAAGCCGTTTCGGTCACTGCTCTGAGCTTAGAGATTCGGGAGGGGTTCGTCCGATCGAGACGAATGGGGCTGGTCCAACAGAAACGGAGTCGGGGTCAGACTGAAGTCTTACCCCGACGCGGATACCCTTCGACCATGCGCACAACCTGGAACGGCTCCCTCAGCTTCGGCCTTGTCTCGATCCCCGTCGGTCTCGCGCCGGCAACCAAGCCGGCTGCGCGTCAGTCGGATGTCTCCTTTCGGCTCCTGCACCGGGAGTGCTCGACGCCGATCAAGCAAAAGCGCTGGTGTCCGACGCACGACCGCGAGGTCTCGCAGGACGAGATCGTCCGCGGTTTCGAAGTAGCGAAGGGGCAGTTCCTGATCGTCGAGGACGCCGACCTCGAGGCGATCGAGCGCTCCGACGACTCGCGTTCGATCGAGATCACCAGGTTCGTGCAGGAGGAGGCGGTCGACCCGGTCTACTTCGATCGCACGTACTTCCTCGTGCCCGCTTCAGGTACCGCGCAACGCCGTCCGTACGTCCTCCTGCTCGAGGCGATGCGGCAGACGGGGACGGCCGCACTCGGGCGCTTCGTGCGCGCGGGACGCGAGAGTCTCTGCCTCGTCCGCGCGAAGGGTGACGCCCTCGCGCTCGAGACGCTCTTCCTCGCCGAGGACGTGCACTCGCAGGCCGAGATCTCCGAGGCGGTCGAAGGTACCGCGGTCAAGAAGTCGGAGCTCGAGCTTGCACGCCAGGTAATCGAGACGCTTGCCGGCGACTTCGACCCATCCGAGCTTGCGAGCGAGTATCGGCGCGACCTTCGCGCCCTGCTCGAGGCAAAGCTGCGCGGAGAGGAGCTCGCGGTGCCGGAGCCCGTGGTCGTGGCGCCCGTGATCGACTTGATGGAAGCGCTGAAGGCAAGCGTGGCGGCGGCGAAGAAGACCTCAGTCGACGCCGAGAAGCCGGCGCGTGCTAAGAAGGCGCGCGCGAAGGCCTCCTAAGCTAGGGCAAGTTCAAGCCCTCCCCGTAGCGAGCGCAGCAGCGTCGGCGACTGCGATGAGTTCGAGATGGCGCTCTCTGAAAGAGGGGCTCTACCGTGGACGCGCAGCCGTCGAGCGCGAGTTCGGCTGCTTGAAGCACGACTACGGACTCGCACCGCTCCGCGTCCGAGGGCCTACGCGTGTTCAGCTTCACGCCGACCTGACCATCCTCGCGCGACTCGCGCAGGCGCTCAGTCGAGCGCGTGAGGTCGTACCGCTCGCTGCGTAGCTACGCTCTCCCGCATAGGGAGACAGCTCAAACGAAAGAGACAACGCCGCACAGGGAGCAGAAGAGGCTGCGCCCGGCGGTGGTTGCTGCTCCCGCAAAGGCCGAAAAGCCTCAATTGCCACCCCCGCCGCCGCAGGATTTGCCTCCGGAGATCGGTGTGCGAGAGCCGAGACGACCTCTGCCCGCTGCGCCCGCCGCAGCCGTGGCGTTGGACCTGCCCGAGGAAGCCCAGTGAGGCGTTTCGCCAAACTCTCCTATGACTGCGAGGACGAGGCGCCGGCCCCGACGGCCTCGAGCGACGCCTGGAAGAGCGTCTTGTCGATCTTGCCGTGGTAGATCGGCACGCCTTCCTCGACGCAGATGCGGATGACCTCGTCACGGTCCATCCCCGTCTCCTTCGCGAGCTCTTCCGGCGTCAGGTGGTTGGGCATTCGTACCTCCTTCGGGCAACAAAAAAAGCCCGCCAGCGCGGATCGCGCAGTCGGGCTCGGGTCATTCTCTTCTCAGGCGGGTCAACCGACTCGCCTCTCGAGAGCTTCCGTCACGGTCGGAGCATACTGCGGGTCCGGCGCGCGGCGCAATGCCCTCAGTCGAGCTGTCGCCACCTGCTTTTCGGAGCCGGTACCCTTTCCACGCTCGGGGTGTGGCGCAGCCTGGTAGCGCGCTCCGTTCGGGTCGGAGAGGCCCCCAGTTCGAATCTGGGCACCCCGACTGATTGCGCAGAGACCGGAATCCGCGAGTGCGGATTCCGGTCTCGCGAGGATCCCTGAAGCGCGGCAGCTTCGCTGCCGCTGATGGATGCGCTCGTCCGTCCCACCGTCTCGGTGGTGGGGGGAAACGATGTTTCCCCCCACGGACCTTCCTTTCCGCGCGGCATGGACAGCCGAGCTTGGCCTCCCGGTCGGCAGAGCCGACCTCCGCCGCCATCGCAGCGGCACTGCAGACCCCGAGATTGCGTCAGTCGACCTTGGTAGCTTCGAGCCAGAAGGTCGGCTGGCGCACGGTGACCGGCCCGGTCGCACGGATCCGTTCGTGCAGTCGTTCCAACTCTGCCCGATGATCTTCGATCGAGAAGTCGGCGACCGTCCATGGGATCGCCTTCAGGTACCAGGCGAACGCGCCCACGTCGGCGAACGATGTCACCTCGACACCTTGTCCGGAGTCGACAATCCTCAATCCCGCCGCCTCGACTTGTCGCGCAGCGAGCCTTAGATCCCACAGTCGACTAGGAACTGGCGGGCTAGGCAGTCCCAGGGCATCGTAGAAGTCTTCATATCGCCCGCCGACCTGCTGAGTGACAAAGACGCCCTCGCGTCTCAAAACGCGCGCAACTTCGCTGGCTACGAAGCTCTCATGCCTGTTCGATACGAGCGCGAATGATTCGGCCGGGAACGGGAGCCGCCCTCGCGTCTCGTCGGGCTCTTGATCAGCGTTTTCTGGCGCGGCCTCGACCCGGACCACAGTGATGCCGAGAGGCCGCAGCCGGGCCCGCGCGACGCCGAGGTTCGGCGGCCACGACTCGGTCGCGATAGTTCGCGGCGGACGATACGACAACCGCGCCAGCGACTCGCCGCCCCCCGTACCCATGTCGAGGAGGTCCGGCGATTGCCGGGCACGCACCAACACCATCTCCTCAAAGCTCCAAGGCGGAGGCGTCGTCGACACTCGCTCGCCGAGCCAGCTGAAGTCCCAACCGAGGACCGGCTGAGACCCCGCCTCATCGAGGAGACGGTCTACGGAGGCATCGATCGACACAAAAGCACCATAGGACGTACGCGGCAACCGGCTTCGGTCCCGACGGTTCTGCTTAGCAGTTGCGGACCGGGGCTATCCTCGGTCCGTGCTCAGGGCCGTTCTGTTCGACGTCGACTTCACCTTGTTTCGGCCTGGGCCTGAGCTTGGACCCGAGGGATACCGACGCGTGGGGGAGAGGCACGGGCTCACTCTCGACCCCGATCTGTACGGCGCCGCTCGCACTGCTGCGATCGAGGAGCTGCAGCGAAACCACGAGCTCGTTCACGACGAGGAGATCTGGATCGCGTTCACCGAGCAGATCGTCCTCGGCATGGGCGGCGAGCCCGGCGGGGCCCGCGCGTGCGCGACGGACATGGTGCGCGAATGGGAGCGCCACGAGAACTTCTCGCTCTACGAGGACGCGCTCCCCGTGCTCGACGAGCTCCGGCGGCATGCACTCAAGATCGGGCTCATCTCCAACGGGCAGCGCGATCTCGACGAGTTTGCCACGCACCACGCGCTCGACGTCGATGCGATCGTGGGCTCGAAGGCACACGGGCGCGTGAAGCCGCACGCGTCGATCTTCATCGCCGCGCTCCGCGCACTCGACGTCTCCTCCGACGAGGTGGCGATGGTCGGGGACTCGTACGAGGACGACATCGAGGGTGCACGCGCGCTCGGAATCCGGGCGATCCTCCTCGACCGCGATGGCCTGCGCCCCGACGCGCCGGACCGGATCGACACGCTCCTCGCCCTGCCGGCCGCCCTCGGCCTCGGGGCGAGCGCGTAGTGGGACGCGGGCAACCGTGCGGGAGGATCCGCGCCCCGCGCCGGGAATGGACGCCCATGCGAAGGGTTGTACTCGTCTGTCTGGCGACCGCCCTGCTGGCCACAACTCCGGCGGTCGCGATCGTCTTCGGCCAGCCCGACGGAGACCGACACCCGTACGTCGGTGCCATGTTCGTAAAGCTCGGGGACGGAACGCTCATCCCCTGGTGCACGGGGGCGATGGTGAGCAAGCGGGTGTTTCTCACCGCGGGGCACTGCACGTATGACGCGAAGGCGATCCACGGCCCCGCTGGATACGAGCTCGGTGTCACCTTCGTCCCGGATCTCGGGTTCGACGATCCTGTCCCGACCTTCGACGAGCGTGACCTCGTCATGGGTGTCGGCTACACGCATCCGGCGTTCGTTCCGAACAAGGACGCGGCGGACCGAAGGCACGTCGACGTCGGTGTCGTCGTGCTCGAGCGCGATCCGCGTGTGGGACGGGCGGACCTCCCGAGTGAGGGTCTCCTGGACTCGATCGATCTGAAGTCGGCGGCGTTCACCACTGTCGGCTACGGGGTCGCTCGGGATACGAAGACGGGCGGCCAGAACTCGTTGTACGACGACGGCCTGCGGCGCTATGCCACTCAGACCGCCAGCCACCTCAACCCATCCTGGCTCAAGCTGTCGATGAACCCGTCCGCGGGCAATGGCGGCACGTGTTATGGCGACTCCGGTGGCCCGCATCTGCTTGGCTCCGGCCAAGCCGAGACCCGCACGGTGGTCTCCGTCACGTCCCGGGGCGACGCCTACTGCCGCTCGACCGACTGGACGGCGCGCGTGGACACTGCAGCGGCGCTCAGCTTCATCACGTCGTTCATCGACAACTGACGCATCGTCTCTAGGCGGTGAATCCTAGCTCGCGGCGCCAGGCGTCCGTGTGCGCGCCGAGCTGCACTGGGGCGGCGTCCTGTGAGCCCCCGAAGTCGGCCGCCGCCTCCTCTCGACTCCACACAGGCCCCACGCAGACGTCCTCGTCGCCGAAATGTGCAAGCCAGTCGGCGAGCGTTCGAGAGGAGAAGATCATCGCAAGCTCGGCTGAAAGCTCTTCCTGATCCGCGTCGAACTGTTGGTCGGCGAGCTCGGGTCTGCGCACGAGCTCACAGAGGCGCAGGAAGAACTTCGGCTCGAGCGCACCCACGGTCAGGAAGCGACCGTCGGCGGTCGCGTAGACCCGGTAGCACGCAAGTCCTCCGGTCAGCATCTGCGACACCGGCTCGCCGCCGAGGCGGTGCGCGACGAGGTCGTGCGAGCGATGGGTCATCGAGATCACGATGCGCGCGCCTCGTCCAGTCCGCTCGCGCGCGAAGAGCGCCGCGAGAACCTCCGTAACGGCGCCGAGAGCCCCGGCGGCGAGGTCGGCGATCTGCACCGGCGGGAGCCCGGGAGCCGTGTCCTCGAGGACACCTGCCCACCCGAGGTAGTTCACGTCGTGACCGGCGCGCGTGCGATGCGGCCCCTTGTCGCCGAAGCCGGTGATCGAGCAGTAGACGACCGTGTCCAGAACGTCGCCCGGACCGACCCCGAGGCGCTCGGCGACACCCGGCCGGAAACCTTCCAGGACGACGTCAGCTCGAGCGCACAGCGCTCGCGCGAACGCTGCGTCTGTCTTGAAGTCGCAGACGACCGATTCGGTCCCGGCGCGGAGCGCCGTGTCCCACGCGGTCGCGGTCGGCCGCATCGGGTCGCCGTCCGGTGGCTCCACTCGGACGACCCGTGCACCGAGCCGCAACAGCTCTCGACTCGCGTAGGCCCCGGGCAGGTAGCGCGTGAAGTCGACGACGAGGATGCCTGCGAGCGGTTGCACGCGGCCGGAGCGTACATCTATCCTCGACCTGGTTGACTGACCGTTCAATCGCCCAGGAGGAGCGCCGTCGGCAGATCCTCGCTGCCGCGGTGCGGGTCTTCGCGCGGACCGGGTACCACGGGTCGCGCGTCAGCGACATCGCCGAGGAGGCCGGCGTCGCGCACGGTCTTCTCTATCACTACTTCTCCTCGAAGGAAGAGGTGCTCCAGACGGTCTTTCGTGAGAACTGGGGCGAGCTCATCGAGCGCTTCCGGGCTGTGGAGGCGGCGGACGAGCCTGCCCACGAGAAGCTCGAGGGGATCGCGAAGATCCTCTTGCGCACGTGGCGCAACGACCCGGATCTCGTCACCGTGATGGTGCGGGAGGTCGCTCGCAGCCAGCAACTGCAGGGGCAGGTCGATGAGGTGCGCGAGGCCTTCGCGATCGTCCAGCGCGTGATCGAGGAGGGCCAGGCGGCAGGCGACTTCCGGCCTGATCTCGATGCTCGCCTCGCGAGCTGGGTCGTCTACGGGGGGCTCGAGGAAGTGCTGACCGGCTGGGTGCTCGGGCAGCTACCCGCTGGGGAAGAGGAGGTCGCGCGCGCCGAGCGCACGGCGATCGACGTCGCCCTGAACGGGCTGAGCGCCTAGTCTCTCGGCCGTGAACGTCTTCAACCTCTACGGGGACGAGTGGGATCGCGTCGAGGAGCGCCCCGAGTGGCGGAGCAAGGACGCGTGGGTCGGAGCGCGGATCGGCGCCGAGCTCCTGGGCGGGAGCATGTACGAGCTCGAGCCCGGTGACCGGCTCTGGCCGTACCACACGCACCACGCGAACGAGGAGTGGCTCGTCGTGATCCGTGGGAAGCCGACGCTGCGCACGCCCGAGGGCGAGCAGGAGCTCGCCGAGGGCGACGTCGTCTGCTTCCGGCGCGGGAACGAGGGTCTGCATCAGGTCCGGAACGGCACCGACGCGCCGATCCGCGTCCTCATGCTCTCCACGCTGCTGGCGCCCGATATCGTCGAGTACCCGGACTCCGGCAAGGTCGGCGCGCGCAGCGTCGCGGGCGAGCGCATCCTCCTGAGCCGCCCGGGCCCGATCCTCGACTACTGGGACGGCGAGGCGTAGCGGCCGAACTGGGATTCGGAGCGGCCCGGCCGCGAAGCGGACGGCTTTAGGGATCTTCGCGCGACCGGAATTCCGCAGCTAGCGGATTCCGGTCTTGCGCACGGAATCAGCGGAACGCGTTCTCGCCGGTCAGCGCCTGGCCGACGACGAGCGTGTGCACCTCGTGGGTTCCCTCGTACGTGAGCACCGACTCGAGGTTGTTCACGTGGCGGATCACGGGGTACTCGAGCGTCACGCCGTTCGCGCCGAGGATCGTCCGCGCCGAGCGCGCGACTTCGATCGCACCCCGGACGTTCCCCATCTTCCCGAGGCTCACTTGCTCCGGACGGAGCGTGCCGGCGTCCTTCATCCGGCCGAGGTGGAGGGCGACGAGCGTGGCGCGGTTGAGCTCGAGCGCCATCTCGGCGAGCTTCTGCTGCGTGAGCTGGTATGCGGCGATCGGCTTGCCGAAGACGATCCGCTCCTTCGCGTAGTCGAGCGCGCACTCGAAGCAGGCACGACCCGATCCGACGGCTCCCCAGACGATTCCGAAACGGGCTTCGCTCAAGCAAGAGAGCGGCCCCCGGAGTGTCGTCGCGCCGGGCAGGAGGTTCTCGTCAGGAACACGAACGTCCTGGAGCACGAGCTCCGACGTCACCGACGCGCGTAGCGAGAGCTTCTTGTGGATCTCGGGCGCCGTGAAGCCCGGCATGCCCTTCTCGACGATGAAGCCGCGGATTGCGCCGTCGTCGGTGCGAGCCCAGACGATCGCGATATCGGCGATCGTCCCGTTCGTGATCCACATCTTGGCGCCGTTCAGGATCCAGTCGGAGCCGTCGCGGCGTGCGTGCGTCCGCATCGAGCCGGGGTCGGATCCCGCGTCCGGCTCGGTCAGGCCGAAGCAGCCGATGACTTCACCGGCGTGCATCGAGGGAAGCCAGCGCTCCTTCTGCTCCTCCGATCCCCAGCGCCAGATCGGGAACATCGCCAACGATCCCTGTACCGAGACCGCGCTGCGAACGCCGGCGTCCCCAGCCTCGAGCTCCATGCACGTAAGGCCGTACGAAACGGCGCTCGCCCCAGGAAGGCCATAGCCGTCGAGGTGCATCCCGTAGAGCCCGAGCTTGGCGAGCTCTCCGAAGAGCTCGCGCGGGAAGATCCCTTTCTCGAACCAGTCGCCGACGTCGGGCAGCACGTTCTCGCGCACGAACTGGCGTACCGTGTCGCGGATCGCCCGCTCCTCGTCGCTGAGGAGTGCGTCGATCGCAAGGAGATCGAGCGGATCGAGGGTGGGGAGCTCGGTCGTCGTCGCCATGCGCGTCACATCCTACGAGAACGCTTCCGGGTGCTTGACCACCTGCGCTCGAAGGGCGTAGACTCTGATTGACTGACTAGTCAATCGAACCAGGAGCGGAGGCCATGACTCAGGTTGAGACCGGTGTTACCACCGGCGTCTCGTTTGCACTGTCGCCAGAGCAGCGGGAGCTGCGCGCGCTCGCGCGCGAGTTCGCCGAGAGGGAGATCCGGCCGAAGGCCGCCGAGTACGACGAGCACTCGACGCACCCCGTCGACGTCATCGCGAAAGCACATGAGCTCGGCCTCATGAACCTCCACATTCCAGAGTCCCTGGGTGGTTCCGGCTTGTCCGCGTTCGACGGCATGCTCGTCGGCGAGGAGCTGAACTGGGGGTGCTCCGGCATCGGCACGTCGATCGGCGCGAACGGCCTCGGCGCCGCCCCTGTGCTCATCGCGGGGACGGAGACCCAGAAGGAGCAGTGGTTGCCGCCGCTCCTCGAGGAGCCGATCATCTGCTCGTTCGGTCTGAGCGAGCCGGACGCAGGCTCGGATGTCGCTCGCATGAAAAGCACCGCCGAGCGGAAGGGCGACGAGTACGTCCTCAACGGCTCGAAGACGTTCATCACGAACGCCGGTTACGCGGCGTGGACGGTCGTCTTCGCCAAGACCGATCCGGACAAGGGCCATCGCGGCATCTCGGCGTTCATCGTCCCGATGGACGCGCCGGGCGTCCAGATCGAGAAGCACCTGGACAAGATGGGCCAGCGGGCGACAGACACCTCCGCCTTCGCACTCACCGATGTCGTCGTTCCTGCGGCAAATCGGCTGGGCGAGGAAGGTGAGGGCTTCAAGGTCGCGATGAAGACGCTCGACTTCACGCGGCCGGGGACCGCCGCCGGGGCTGTCGGCGTCGCTCAGGCGGCCTATGAGCACGCCGTCGAATACGCGAAAGAGCGTGTCACGTTCGACGTGCCGATCGCGATGCACCAGGGCGTCAACTTCATGATCGCGGACATGGCGACCGAGATCGAGGCGGCGAGACTGCTCGTCTGGCAGTCCGCATGGCTGCACGATCAGGGCAAGCGCGCCACGCTGCAGTCGTCGTTCGCGAAGCGGTTTGCCGCGGACATCGCGATGAAGGTGACGACGGACGCCGTGCAGGTCTTCGGCGGCTACGGGTACATCAAGGAGTACCCCGTCGAGAAGCTCATGCGTGATGCCAAGCTCTTCCAGATCTACGAAGGAACCTCACAGATCCAGCGGCTCGTGATCGCCAAAGAGATCTTCTTGCCGCGGGACGACTGATGGCGCTCGAGATCGATCTCTCAGGACGCGTCGCTCTTGTTACCGGGGGCTCGCGCGGCCTCGGCCGCGCGGACGCGCTGACACTCGCGCGCGCGGGTGCGGACGTCGCGATAGCCGACATCCTCGTCGAATCGGAGCTCTCAGAGGAGACCGACAGCTGGGGGCCGCTCGCGACCGCCGCGAGGGCCCAGGGGATGGTTCACACGGAGGAGACGGTCGGCGAGATCCGCGCGATGGGGCGCCGCTCGGTTGCGGTCCGCTGTGACGTCACCGATCGCGAGCAGGTCGCGGCGGCGGTCGCGCAGACGGTCGAGGAACTCGGCTCGGTCGACATCCTCGTGAACAATGCAGGCACCCTCGACCACGTCGGGCAGTTCTCGGACCAGAGCCCCGAGCTGTGGGAGCGGGATCTCCGAGTCAACCTCACCGGCGGGTTCAACTGCGCGCAGGCGGTCTGGCCGCACATGAAGGAGCGTGGCTGGGGCCGGATCGTGAACATGGCCTCGGTCGCGGGCACCCTCGGCGGGTTCGGTCAGGCGAGCTACTCGACGACGAAGTCCGGGATCCTGGGCCTGACGAAGACGCTCGCGATGGAGGGTGGCCGTCACGGGATCACCTCCAATGCGATCGTTCCCGGGATCATCGGAACCGAGGCGTTCCACATGGCGAGCGCGGTGATGAACGAGCGGATCGCTGCCCGGACGGTCTTCAAGAGGCCCGGGGAGCCTCAGGACATCGCGAACGCCATCGCGTTCCTCTGTTCCGACCTCGCCGGCTACATCACGGGAGTCGGGCTCTACGTCTCCGGCGGGATCGAGCTCTTCGTCTTCTGAGGCCGCCCCCGACGGGGCACCCCAACCCACCACCCACTGTCAATTCTAGTCCGGAAGCGCGTACCCATGTTGATCGGTTCGTCAACGAATCTGTGGATTGTCGTCCCCAACGAAAGAACGTTCGCGAGCCGCTGAGTGCTCGCGAACGCTCTGTAAAATTCTCGACCCTGTGCGCGCCGATTCACCGATCTTCTCGTCGACGAGCCGTCGGCGCAGTCGCAGCCGATCGACTCTGGTCACGGCTGCGCTCTGCATCGCGGGTCTCGTC
>JAERMP010000352.1 GCA_016844515.1 Thermoleophilia bacterium
GGACATGTCGGGGGTCTGACCCCGGGTCTGACCCCTACGTGTAACCGAGCTCGCGGAGGAGATCTCCAGCCTCGTCGAGCACGTTGGCGAGCTGCTCGTCGTTCAGATCCGTTCGATAGCGCCCGACTGACGTTTCGTGAGCGCGGCCCAACGCCGCGCCGAGGGCATCCGGCGGTGCGTCGAGGTAGCGGCCGATTTCCTCGGCAGCAGCCATCGGATCGGCAGTCATGCGTTCGTAGCGAATCTCCAGCAGAGGGACGTCGGTCGAACGCGCCGCCGTAATGTACCGCCGCCAGACCCAGGCCGCGCGGCGCGCATCGCTGGCTGTCTCGAACTCCTCGCGCCGATCCGGCTCGACCCAGAACCGCGCGTAGGAGCCGTACGCGAGACCGGCGTCGTCCGACTTCACCTGCTCCCGGCGCAGCCACGGTTTTTCGAGCAGCGAGGAAGCGACGTCGCGGCCGTCACGGACGATGTGGACGACTCGGGCTTCCGGGTACGCGAGAGGGATAGCGCGAACGAGGTGCGCGAGCTCGGGGGTCTGCTCGACCGGACGCACGGTGCCGAGGATGCGGCGCAGTCGGCGTGCGGCCGCATCGGGCTCGAGCCCGGCGAGTTCTGGGACGGCCGCCTTCAGCGGCGCGACCTCGCCGAGGTCGACGAACCCGGGTAGCGACCCGATGGCGCCCGCGAGGAACGTCGTGCCGGAGCGAGGGGAACCGACGACGAAAACGAACCGGTCGTCGAGTCTCCCAAGGCGCTCGCTCCAGGAAGCGCCGCGGCGGGCCGCGATTCTCGCAGCCTCTTCGATTGACAGCGTGGTTCGAGTGCTTGAGAGTGGGGGAACGTCCTCGGACCCGACATCCAGCGAAGGCGCTTCGTGAAGGTGCTCGCCGCAGGGATACTCGCGGCGTCGGCGCTCGTTCTCGCGAGCGGCGCGCTGTCGGCGGGCTCGTACTCCGACCCACCGGGAGACGACAACGCAGCGCCAGACATCACGTCGGTCTCGGTTTCGGAAGCCTCGCCCGGTGTTGTGAGCATTACCGTCACGACGCCCAGCGAGTCCACCCTTCCAAGAGATGCGTGGTTCAACCTCTGGTTCGACCTGGACGCCAACCGGGAAACAGGCGTTGTAGGTAGCGATGCGTTGGTCAGATACTTGCCGGATGCAGCACCTGAGCTCTACCTCTGGAACGGATCGACTCTCGTCCCACAACCCGCGACTGACGTGAGGGGGGTCTACGAGAACGGTGCCTTGACGATGAGCATCCCGAAGGCCGCACTCGGTGACAAAGAGACCTTAGGAATCATCGTGGTCAGCGCGAGGCGCCAGGAGGTTGGCGCTGGGGCGTTCACCGCTTCGGACTTTGCTCCCAACCTTGGCCACTTCACATGGCCCGGTTCCGCTCCGGCCGCGTTCACCGACCCCGAGAACGATCACGAGGCAGCGCCTGACATCACTGCGGTTCGGGTGACCGATGCGAAAGACGAGTGGCTTCGATTCGCGATCAGCACGCCCAACTACGAGACGCTCCGCGATCAGACGCTCGTCGTTCTCTGGCTCGACACCGACAACCGCTCTGCCACGGGCGACTACGGCGCGGACGTGGCCATTCCGCACAGCGGCGGCGAAGTGCAGCTTCTTCGTTGGGATTCCTCCCGGGGATGGGTCGAAGACGACCCGCCGACGCGCCTGAGGGCTCGGAACACGGGGAACGTCGTCACGATCGAGGTCCATCGGAGCGAGCTCGGCAACCCCACGCGCGTTGGGTTCCGACTGACCTCCGCGAGCATCGAGTTCTCGACGGGAACCGCGCTCGCGGTCGACCTGGCGCCCGACAGCAGCTCCTTCTGGCGCTACTCGCTCACGTCCATTCCCGCTCTGCGCCTGGTTGCGGGTAAGCCAGTCGGAATACCAGCGCGTGTGCGTGCGGGGAAGCCCTTCGAGATCAGCCTTCCGGTTCGTCGCTCGGACACCGGCCGTGGGATCACATCGGGAACCGTCGTCTGCCGCGTTTTGGTGAACGGCAAGAAGGTGCAGGCGAAGGGGAGCGTTGCCGGGGGTGCTGGACGATGCGCGTTCGTGGTGCCCGCATCCGCGACCGGAAAGACCGTTCGCGGCTCGATCACGGTGCGGTCGAGCGGGAAGTCGGTGGCCGCAGGCTTCGCGTTCACCGTCGGATAGCTCCGCCGAACGCCGTAGCTCCCCGGGTTGGACTCGAACCAACAACCCTCCGGTTAACAGCCGGATGCTCTGCCAATTGAGCTACCGGGGAAGGCAGCCGCGAGATTGTAGCCGCGGGCCGCGAGATTGTAGCCGCGGGGTCTGAGCTTCAATCCAGGGAGGACCGAGAAAGCTCGTCGCGAATCCTGCGCTATGCGTCGCTTCGCCGTCGTCGGCGTCGCGCTGTCCGTTGGCGTCCTCATCTTCGCTCCGTCGGGGCTCGCGGCCAGTGCGCGCGTCGCCGCACTCCAGATAGGGCTACGGTCTCACGGGTTCGAGGCCGGGCCGGTGGACGGCGTACGCGGTCAGTTGACCTCGACCGCGTTGCTCGCGTTTCAGCGCCAGAACGGCATTCGGCCCACCGGGCGCATTGGCCGCGCGACACGACGAGCGCTCGGCGCTCGCGGTCGTCCGCTTCTCGGCCAGCGGGAGCTCGGCGTGGGCGCAGTCGGCTGGGACGTCGCGGTGCTGGAGTTCCGACTTCGTCCCTTCGGACTCGGCCGGCGCGGCGTCGACGGGCGATTCACGACGAGCACTGCCGTCGCCCTCGGCCGGTATCAGAGCCGCCGAGGGCTAGATTCGGATGGGATTGCAGGACTGCGGACGTATCGCGCCCTCGCTGGTCGGGTACCGACCTCCTGGCATGTGGTCGTGTCCGGCGAGAGCTTCTTCTCCATCGCCGGGCGGTACCACGTCAGCCCGTGGCGGCTCGCGCGACGGAATCGAATCGCTCTGACGACCGTCATCGTTCCGGGACAGCGTCTGGCATTGCCGGCCGGAGCACGTACGCAGGGATCCAAGGCAGCGGGACCGGCGGCAAGCCGAGGCACCGTTCGCGGCGCGATCGACTACTGGTCGCAAATTTACGGCGTCGACCCGAAGCTCGCGCGCGCACTCGCATGGATGGAGTCGGGTTTCCAGCAGGACGTCGTGTCGAGTGTTGGGGCGATCGGCGTCATGCAGCTCCTGCCCGAGACGTGGGATTTCGTCGACACCGTGCTCCTCGGCGTTCGGACGCCGCGCACGTATGAAGGCAACGTGCGCGCGGGTGTCCGGTATCTCCGCTGGCAGCTCGACGAGTTCGACGGGAACGTGCGCCTTGCCCTGGCGGGTTGGTACCAGGGCGCGCGCGCCGTGCGTGAACGAGGCTTGTACAACGAGACGAAGGAGTTCGTCCGCATCGTGGTTGCGCTCTACGGCACGGTCTGAGCGAAAGTGTGGATCGCGGCCCAGGCTCGACGGGCGGCATCGTCGGCCGAAAGCGACCAGAAGCGGTCAAGCGTAGAGAAGATCTCGACGTCGAGGAAACCACTCCAGCCGGCGTCGGTCAGCGCGCGGACGAGATCCGCGGAGCGCGAACCGCCCTCTCCTGGGAGCACGCGATCAGTTCGGCCCGGCTCGGCAGGGACGTCGGCCACGTGCAAGCCGGTGACCCGGTGTGCGATCGCAGCTAGCGCCTCCGGAGCCTCCTCCCACAGGTTGTAGGTGTCGGCCATGATCCCGACCTCGTCGAGCCCGGCTTCGTCGAGGAGCGCGACCGCGTCGGCAATCGAGTTGACGAACGAGACCGTTTGGTGCTGCGAGGCGTGGATCGGCTCGAGGCCGAGCCGCACTCCGGCCTCGTCAGCTGAAGCCGCGATCTCCCGAAGCCCGTCGACAACAACCTGCCGTGAACCTGCGTCGTCCGCTGGGCCCGTGATCACGAGGACGGACTCCGGCGCGTACGCCGCGAGCCGGCGCATGCTCGAGCAGAGCGTGTCGATGCGTTCCCGTGAGCCTGGTGGACCC
>JAERMP010000353.1 GCA_016844515.1 Thermoleophilia bacterium
AACCCCTGGCGCCGAAGCGGCACGCCAAGCCGAAGAGTCGCAAGGCGCAGAAGCAGGCGCGGCGCCGAAACCGCAGGCCGTAGCTCTCTCATCGTGTAGGTTCGCGCCCTATGGCAGGGCGAGCGGACGAGAGCGGCTCGTCCACGACGGGCACGCCTGACGAGGAGCGGCAGCAGTTCGCTTGTCCGCCGGCACGCGGACGCTACCGGGATATCGAGCTCGAGTACCTGGACGCCGCCGATCCGGACGAGCGCCGGATCCTGATCGAAGCCGAGCATCCGGAGCTGCACCGGGCCCTTCGGCGACGCGACGACGAGATCGTCGTGGGGGGCGCCGCGATCAACTCGCGGCTGCACATCGCCATGCACGAGATCGTCGCGAACCAGCTCTGGGACGACGACCCGCCGGAGGTCTGGGAGACCGCCAAGCGACTGACCGCGCTCGGCTACGAGCGCCACGAGGTCCTGCACATGCTCGGCTCGGTCGCCGCGCGGGAGGTGTGGCGCGTTCTGGACGCGGGCCTCCCGAGCGATCCAGCTCGCTACGTCGCCCCACTCGCCGACCTGCCCGAGTCGTACTTCGCCCTAGCCGAGGAGCCTCCGCGAGATCATGACGGTTGACCCACCGTGTCCATTCACAGGGTTTTCGGCCACGTCGGGCTCGTGGACGCGCTCTGCTGCTTCGTCGAGCTGGCCGAGACTAGGCCGGCATGAGAACGCCTTCGAGGTCGCTCGCCTCGACCTGCATTTGCGGGAGCGTCACGGTGATCCTTCCCTCTTGCTCGAGTAGCCAACGCGCGTTCACGATCGTGATACCCACAAGCTGACCGTCTGCCCCGTAGCGGAGATGGTGACCCTCGGGAGACTCATCCCAGTCGACCGCATCGGTCGAGGTCCCGTTGCGCAGGTACAAGACGTCCCCCTCTTGGTCGTAGGAGACGTGCTTGAACTCGATGCCGCCGAATCGCAGACTCATGGGAAACGCCTCCGTGGCAACGCCGAGCCACGCGCCGCCGCCCGGGAGGAGGCGGAGCTCGAGGCTCGTCGTTGACCAGCGAAGCCGCCTTCGTCCTCGACGCGTCGGCGTTGATGGCGCTCTTGAACGAAGAGCCCGGTTCGAGCGCCGTGGAGGCGCTGCTCGACGGCGCGGTGATCTCGTCGGTCAACTGGTGCGAGGCCTTCGGGAAGCTGCGCGCTCGAGGGCTCGAGGCGACCGGGATCACGACGAACATGGACGGAACCAGGATCGAGATCCTCGCGTTCGACGAGATCGATGCTCGAACGGCAGGTGAGCTGACCATGAGGACTCGAAGCGCCGGGCTCTCGCTTGCCGACCGCGCCTGCCTCGCGCTGGCTTCGCGACTCGGCGTGCCGGCGGTCACGGCCGACCGCGCGTGGACGACGCTCGACGTCGGCGTCGAGATCGTCTGCATTCGCTGATCGCCTCGTAAGACGCCTCCGCGCGGCGCCTCGGGCTGCTCGTTGCCTCAGGCGGCGGCGAGCACCGCGCCGAGATCGGTCACTTCGACCTGGCGCTCGGCGAGGGTGATCGGAATCTTCCCCTCCCGCTCGAAGATGCGGCGCGCGTTCACGATCGTGATCGCGATCAGGGCGCCGTCCTCGCCGAACTGGAGGTAGTGCCCTTCCGGCGACGCGTCGTCGGAAGCCGGGCGGCGCGGCTCGCCCGACCAGAGGGAGAGGACATCGCCCTCGCGGTAGTAGTCGATGTTGTCGAACTGGATGCCGTCGATGGTCACGCTCATGGAAAGGACCTCCGGGGAAACGCGGTGACGATGAGACCGCGCCCGTCCTCGTAGTGTACGACGACCTTGATCCAGGAACTGGGGCCGCCGGCGCCTCTGCTGTAGAAGCACTCCTCGCCCGCCTGGCGCCCGGACACGCGTTCGTCAGGCCGAGCCACTGCCGCGACGATGAGCTGCGGGGTAGTACCGATATACGGATGGCGGCGCAGAATATGAGACCAGCCGACCCAGTCGAGAACGACCTCGCGCCCGTCCGGATCGCGCACGCTCCACACGCAACGATCGTGCCCAAGGCCGTCCGCGTTGTCGATTCGCTCTTCGAGCCATGTCTCCGGCGGCTTGATGATCTGTCAGAAAAGCTTGGTCTCCTCGCTTGCGCGAGCGAATCGGGTCACCTCGACGCGCTTCCCCCAGGATCGGACTTGTCCATTTTGACCAACTTGACTACTCTGAGGGCGAAATGGACACTGAACCCATTCCAACCTTGCCGTCACTCGACTTCTCCCGCGCAAAGGGAGCCCTCTCCGACGTCATGACAAGGGTCATCCACGAGCACCGCCCGAGCGTCGTGAGCCGGCATCGCGGGAAGGAGCGGATGCTGCTGGTGCGGACCGACGACTTGGCTCGTTACCTCGTTGCATTCAGCTTCGACCTCGAGGTTGCCGAGGACGAGGGAGAGGTCACAGCGGCGCTGCCGGGGCTCGGCGTGCTCGGATTCGGCGCGAATCAGGACGAGGCGATCGACGACCTCCTGGTCGAGCTCCGTATGTACGCGGCCGACTACTTCGAGCGGGCGAGCTTCTACGCCGCCACCGACCGGTCCGAGCACGCGCCCTGGCTCCTGCGTTTCGCACTCACGCCCAACGCCGAGCAG
>JAERMP010000181.1 GCA_016844515.1 Thermoleophilia bacterium
TGCACCGCGACCAGCCGCGTCATCGTCCACGAGAGCCTGTACGACGCGCTCGCGGGGCGGCTGGTGGAAAGGGCGGAGGCGCTTCGCCTCGGCCACGGCTGGGAAGATGACACCGACGTCGGCCCCGTGATCAACGGCGCTGCGCTCGAGAAGATCCACTCGTACACACAGGTCGGGCGAGACGACGGCGCGACGCTCCTCACCGGCGGCGAGATCGCGAGCGAAGGCGACCTCGGGAAGGGCTTCTTCTACCGGCCGACGATCTTCGGTGACGTCGAGCCGGGTATGCGGATCGCACAGGAGGAGATCTTCGGGCCGACGCTCTCGCTCATTCGCTTCAAGGACGAGGCCGAGGCGGTTCGCATCTCGAACGGAATCCGTTTCGGACTTTCGTCGTCGATCTTCACGAGAGACGTCAACCGAGCTTTCCGCGCGATGCGCGACCTCGAGGCCGGGATCACGTACATCAACGCGGGCACGATCGGCGCGGAGGTGCACCTCCCGTTCGGCGGCACGAAGGACACCGGCAACGGTCACCGCGAGGCGGGGCAGGCGGCGCTCGACGTCTTCACCGAGTGGAAGTCGGTCTACGTGGACTACTCAGGCACTTTGCAGCGGGCCCAGATCGACAATCAATGAACGACAAGGTCGATCTCGCCGCGAAGCTCGCGACCTTCGACGAGCTCTATCAGCCGAAGATCGTCGGCTACTACAACGACAACAAGATCCTGGTCGGCAAGATGAAGGGCGAGTTCGTCTGGCATTCGCACCCCGATACGGACGACTTCTTCCTCGTCGTCTCCGGACGCCTGACGATCCAGCTCCGAGACGGAGACGTCGAGCTCGGGCCGGGGGAGCTCTACGTCGTTCCGCGCGGTGTCGAGCACTGCCCGCGGTCAGATGAAGGCGCGGAGATCCTGCTGATCGAGCCGATGGGCACGCCGAGCACCGGCGACTCGGGGGTCGAGCCGGCGCCCGAGGACGAGATCTGAGCTTCGTCAAGCTCGTCTGGTTCGTCCCGGAAGACGCGCTCGAGGTGACGCGCGACGCGGTTTTCGAAGCCGGCGCGGGACGCGTTGGCGGCTACGAGCACTGTTCTTGGTATACGGCCGGAACCGGGACGTTCTTCGGGCGAGAGGGGACGAGTCCGGCGATCGGGGAGCGGGGGACGGAGGAGCGAGTACCCGAGCTCCGCGTCGAGACGGTCGTTCCTGCCGATCGACTCGAGGAGGCTGTCACGGCGCTTCGCACCGCCCATCCGTACGAGGAGCCCGCCTACGACGTCTATCCGCTCCTCGACCCGTGAAGGCAAAGCTCTTCACCGACGGCGGCTCGCGCGGGAACCCCGGCCCGGCGGCGTACGGCTACGTGCTGGAGGCCGAGGACGGGACGGTGCTCGACGCGCGCGGCGAGGCGATCGGCGTCGCGACGAACAACGTCGCCGAGTACTCCGCGCTCGTTGCCGGGCTCGAGCGAGCGGCCGAGGTCGGCATCTCGGACCTCGAGGTCGTCTCCGACTCCGAGCTCCTCGTGAAGCAGATGCGCGGTGAGTACAAAGTGAAGAATCGCGCGCTGCAGGATCTCTTTCTCGAGGCGTCGGGGCTCGCCCGCCGGATCCATCGGGTCACGTATACGGCCGTCCGCAGAGAGCACAACGAACTCGCGGACAGCCTCGTCAACGAAGCGCTCGACCGGGCCGCGTCCTGATCGGCCATCTTGCCGCCAAGCCGTCGCGCGGGCACGATGGCCGCAGTCAGAGGGTGATGTCCCACGGCGCGAAGCTTGGCTGATACCCAAGGCGTCCGGCTTGCCGCCGGATCCGGTTCGACCCCCGGCGCCCTCCGACCCCTCGCGGTCGAGCAAGGCGCCTCGGGGTGGCATCCGCGCGTATCGGCGTCTCGCTCGTTCCGCCTCACCGCGCTACCATCAGACCGGGTATCAGGCGAGCGCGCGTGCGGTATCACCAAGTGGCCCGCTTCGGCGGGCAGCAGCGTTTCGGGGGTGATTCGACGCGCGGCTATAATCCGCCGCGCCCGCGGATGTAGCTCAGTTGGTAGAGCGTCTGCTTGCCATGCAGAAGGTCGAGGGTTCGAGCCCCTTCATCCGCTTCAGGAAACCCCCGCAAGCGCGGGGGTTTCCTCTAAGGGAACGGTGGTTCGAGCCCGGAAGTGCAAGCGGAAGTGCAAGCGCGATGTATCCGATGAGCGGCCTCTTCGGGGACCTCAGAGGCCCCAGCAGCACTGACGTGATGCGAGGCCAGAGCGCCGACCTGCGACAGGAAGTCGACGACGCACCCGCCGACCACGTCTTGCAGGCCGAGGCCGGCGCCTGGGCCGATGCTCTCGCCGAGCGGTACGCGATCGACGTGCCGACCCTGGATCGCGCTGGGATAACGCAGGATCAGCCGGCGCAAGTGAAGGTGCGGCAGTACGACGGCGGCTCTGTCCCGGGTGTGCGCTACGTCGTCCGAGTCCCGTTCGCCGGCGAGGCAGACGTCTTCAAGTACCGCCCCTCGAGTCGGCTCATGGGAGAGATCTCGGGCAAGGTCGTCGGCGGCTTGCTGGTCTTCGCGTTGGAGCGGCCCGAGAGCGGGCGACCCGTAGATCTCGATCAAGAGGTCGACCGCTGGCTCAAGCGCGTCGAGGACCATCTCGAGTACTGGAGGAAGGACGTCCGGGACTTCCAGTCGAGGCTGAGAGTCGTTGCGCTCGAGAAGATCGAGGCCCGAAAGCGAGACCTCGAGAGCATCCAGGCTGAGGCGCAGGCGAGCAGCATTCCGATCGCGAGCTCGACGGGAGAGAAGACATACATCCCGCAGGCGATCACCCGGAAGCCGGGACGCGTTCGCGCCGGCCGCCGCCCGACCGCGACGCCGCGTATACCGCTCGATCCTTCGCTCGACGATGACGTCTACGAGGAGATCATCGAGTCGCTGCGCCGCGGCGGCCGTCGGATGGAGAAGACCCCGGGTACGTACCGGAAGCTGGACGAGGAGGAGCGCCGCGACGTCCTCTTGACGATCCTCAACGACGGCTTCACGAGCTCTGCCGGCGAGGCGTTCAACGCCTCCGGGAAGACTGACCTCCTCGTGCCCTTCGAGGATGGAAATCTGTTTATCGGCGAGTGCAAGATCTGGGACGGCAAGGAATCGTTCGTGGATGCCGTCGACCAGCTCTTCGGCTACCGCACGTGGCGCGACTCGAAGCTCGCGCTCATGATCTTTGTACCGCTGAAGGGGCTCACGAGTGTGATCAAGACCGCGCGGTCGGCGCTCGAAGAGCACGAGGAGTTCGCCGGCTGGATCGACCATTCCCACGAGACCGAATTGCGGTGCCGCGTAACGTGGCCCGGCGACCTCGAGAAGGTCGGCACTCTCACGGTCATCTTCGCGCACATCCCACGGTGACCGCGCGGCGCGCAGCCCTCTCCGTCTGATCAAGCTCGGACACAGGATCGCCGATGCGATCGACGTCGAAGCGAAGGGGCGCGAACGCGCTGGTCACCCCGAGGGCAGGAAGTGCGAGCAGCCGACTCGCGAGCGGGTACCTCCTCGCATCACGAGACGCTGCCGCCGCGTGGCACCCTGCCGAATGGCGGCACGTTCTTACGCGGCCGCGACTTCACAACCTTGTCGTCGGGAGCGAGCAAGCACCGCGCCAGCCAGAACGCCTCAGGAGGCTCCGCCGGAACTGTCTCGATCGAGACAGCCGTCTCCCACGGCTCGGAATACCGGAGCCGGACCGGTAGATCGCCGTCGACGATGTCGACGCGAGGCTCAGTGTCGAACCAGACGTGCGTCACGGTGATGTCACGGTCGCGCGAGGCGTTGGTCACGGTTACGTAGTAGTTCTCCTGGCCGAACGTGACAGCCGGGCCATCCCCGAAGGCGAATCCCCCTGTCATCGCGTATGCCTGGTGAACGGTGAGCTTGACCTTTCGACGCCGCTGATGAAGTCGACGCGCTGCGAGCAGAACATTCAGCACGGGGCCGATGATGAACGACGGGAACGCCACTTCCAGCTCAGAGCTTGAACACGATCGAGTGGCTGTCGGAGCGGACCACCTCGCCGACCACGGGATAGCCCGCGAGGCTCGGCACTACGACTGGCCGGCCCTGCATCGACCCGGTCGCGCTCAACGCGACCGACTCTCCGGCCGTCGGGCTCCAACTCGCCGCAGCGAAATGCTCGCGTCTCGGCACTTCGACCTCGACCTCATCGCCGGAGTCGATGCGGACGAGCATCCGACGCAGGAATTGACGCTCGGCATCGTCGAGCGACTGTGCGCGCAGGCGTTTCAGGCTGAGCGCCTGTAGGCGATCGCGCTGCGCGGGGTGGAGGCTCGCTTCGCCGGGCGGCGCCGGAACCTTTAGCCCGACGAGCTCGAGCCATAGGAGCGGCCTGAGCGACTTCGGCACGACGCCGGCGAGCTCGCTCCGTCGCGGATCCATGACGCTCCCGAGTAGCCGAGCCGCTGCATCGGAGTTCGACGCGTGCTCGAGGAGTTGGCGTGGGCCGAAGTTCGAGAGCGGACGCCCGCGTCGGCTGGCAGTCAGCGGCCCGCCGTCGACGCTTGATCGCCGCTTGGAACTCCGACGTACCCCGGACCCAATCCCAGTGGGCGGCTCGGTCGTAAGGACGTGTCACACCGCGAATGATTGCCGCGCCAGCGGACGCCAGGCTATGCCCATGGCGCAGGCATACGAACAGCTCGAAACCCTCCTGACTCTCGACGACGTCGCCCTCACGCTCCGGATCTCCCGGCGAGGCGTCCAGGTAGGAGATATTGTCGTATCAATCGCAACGAGAAAGGGGTGAGCGCCTGCGCGTGACGGTTGAGCTCGAGCCCAGATCGCTCGAGATCCAGCGACGCGTCTTGGCGACGAAGCATGACTGACAAGCAGCGTCTG
>JAERMP010000354.1 GCA_016844515.1 Thermoleophilia bacterium
GATCGAGGAGTGGCGCCGCTACAAGCCTGACGTCGACGTGTACATCAGCCCGTGCTACGCAGTTGAGTTGCCGCCGGAAGACGCCGACGAGCTCGAGGTACGACTCCCGCTCACTTCGTTCCTGCGCTGGGTCAACCTCACCGGTTGGGCGGGACTCGCGATCGGGAACATGCAGCTGATCGCGCCCCGTGACGAGGTCGTGCTCGCGGCCGGGCTCGCGTGGGAGCGGCGTTAGTCGCCGCGGAACTCGGGCTTGCGCTTCTCGCCAAAAGCTTCGACGCCCTCGCGGAAGTCGTGCGTCTGCTGGAGGAGCCCGTACGCGAGCCCTTCGAGCTCCAGCCCCAGTGGGAGCGGGCCCGAGTAGGCGTGGTTCAGCACCCGCTTCGCCATTGCGAGTGCGAGCGGCGAGAGGCGCGCCAGCTCCTCGATCAGCCTGGCGACCGCGGCATCGAGCTCGTCCGCGGGAACGACTTCGGTCACGAGACCCAGCGCATGTGCCTCCTCGGCTGAGATCCGACGGCCGCGCATGATGACGTCCTTCGCCCGGCCGAGCCCGATCAGGCGAGCGAGGCGCTGGGTTCCGCCGCTGCCCGGGATCATCCCGATTGTCACCTCGGGGAAGCCGAGCTGCGTTATCTCGGCCGCAAGACGGAAGTCACACGCCAAGGCCAGCTCGAGCCCAACTCCGAGCACGTATCCCTGGAGCGCCGCGAGCACGGGCTTCGTGCAGCGCTCGGGGGCGGCGACGTTGTCCGCAAGGCGAGAGACGTCCCAGGCCGGCTTCTGGAGAAAGCCCGCGATGTCACCGCCCGCGGTGAACGACTCACCTGCGCCGGCGAGGACGATGAAGCGGACGCCGTCGTCACGGTCGAGCTCCTCGAACACGCCGCGCAGCTGGTCGCGCGCGAGCATCGAGACGCGGTTGTGCTTGCCGGGGACGTCGAGGGTGATCGTGGCAACCGCGCGCTCGGCGTCACGGTCGACCCGGAATCCGTCGTACTCGCTCACGTGTCCCTCAGCATCCTGCGGAGGATCTTCCCAGACGGGCTCTTCGGGAGCTCGGAGACGAATCGGTACTCGCGCGGTCGCTTGAAGCGGGCGAGCCGATCGGAGGCCAGGCAGAACGCGTCGAGCTGCTCGGCCGTGACTCCATCGTCGGCGACGACACACGCGACGACGCGCTGCCCCAGACGGTCGTCGGGAGCGCCGATCACCGCGATCTCCCGTACACCCGGTGCGCGAGCCAGGGCGTCCTCGACCTCTACCGGGTGGATGTTCTCGCCACCCGAGATGACCATGTCGTCCACCCGGCCGACCACCCACAGGTCGCCGTCCTCGTCGATTCGGCCCACGTCTCCCGTGTGGTACCAGCCGTCGCGGATCGCCTTCTCGTCGGCGTCCGGGCGGTTCCAGTAGCCGGTGAAGGCCTCGTCGGACGACATGTGGCAGAGGATCTCTCCCTCGCCCGGCGGGTCGAGGCGCAGTCGCGCGTTCAGTGCGGCTCGCCCGGCGCATCCGGGCTTCGCGTGCTGGTCGCGCTGAACCGAGAACGTGTAGATCTCGGTCGAGCCGTAGTGGTTGACGAAGACCTCCGGGCCGAGGGCGTCCGCGACGTTCTCGGCCAGCGCGCTCGTCATCGGTGCGCCTGCGTATGCGACGGCTCGCACAGACGACGTGTCGAAGTCGGCGAACCGAGGGTTGTGCACGAGGTCGTAGTAGAGGGTCGGCGCGAGATAGAGCGACGTGATCCGCTTCTCCTGAACGAGCCGAAGCGAGTGGATGCCCATGGTGTGGTAGAGCGGCATCACGCCGAGCGTTCGATGGCCTGGTCGAAGGCCGTGGTGCACGACCTGCGAGAGCCCTCCCGCTCGCTCCGCGCGGTGTGATCGCGGGACGCCCTTCGGCCTGCCGGTCGTGCCCGAGGTGTAGAGCTGGATCGAGGTCTCGCGATCCTCGAGATCCAGCGCGCCCGGATGCTCGTCGGCGGCGACCAGGTCGCGCAGTTCGGCGGGGTCGCGGATCACCACCCGCGCGCCGCAGTCCTCGATGCAGTACTCGAGATCGTCCCGCGAGACGCGATGCGAAAGCGGCACGAAGACCGCGCCGAGCCACTGGCATGCCCAGTAGAGCTCGACCGTTTCCGGCTCGTTCGTGAGCACGCACGCCACGCGATCGCCGCGGACGACGTCTCGCCTCGCCAGCCCTGACGCGACGCGCGACGCGCGCTCTCGCAATTGCGCGAACGTGAGTCCCTCCTCCTCGCCGACGAGCGCCTCGGCGTCGGGCTCGCGCTCCGCCGTGTAGAGGAGGCTCAGAGCCAGGTTCACGCCCCGGCCACCTCGGCGATCGCGTCGACGATGGGCGTGTAGCCCGTGCAACGGCAGAGCTGGCCCGAGAGCATGTCGACGATCTCCTCTCTGGTCGGCGCCGTCTCGCGCGAGAGCAGGTCGTCGGCTGCCATCAGGATCCCGGGCGTGCAGAAGCCGCACTGGAGCGCGTGGTGGCGCCTGAGTGCCTCCTGCAGCGGCGTGAGGTGGCCGTTGACGGCCAGACCCTCGACCGTGACGATCTCGGCGCCGTTCACCTGCGCGGCGAACAGCAGGCACGAGCGGACGGCGACTCCGTCGAGCTTCACCGTGCACGCGCCACAGACGCCGTGCTCGCAACCGACGTGCGTCCCGGTCAGA
>JAERMP010000042.1 GCA_016844515.1 Thermoleophilia bacterium
GATCGCCCGCCCCTTCGACTGGCGTGAGCCGAGCGGAAGCTCGTGCACCTTGAGTCGATACACCTTGCCGACGGTCGTGAAGAAGAGGATGTAGTCGTGCGTCGAGGCGACGAAGAGATGCTCGATGTAGTCGTCGTCCTTCATGTCCATCCCCATCACACCGATTCCGCCGCGGCGCTGCTCGCGGTACGTCGTCACCGGTAGTCGCTTGATGTAGCCGGATTTGGTGATCGCGATCACCATGTCCTCCTCGGCGATCATGTCCTCGAGCTCCAGCTCGGTCTCGCCGGCAACGATCTCCGTACGACGCTCGTCCGTCTTCCCGTAGATCTCCTTGATCTCGAGCAACTCCTCGCGGACCACGGCGGCGACACGAGCAGGATCTCCCAGCAGCGCCCGCAACTCCGCGATCCGCTCCTGCAGATCGGCGTGCTCGTCCTCGACGCGCTTTTGCTCGAGCCCCGTGAGTGCGCGGAGTCGCAGGTCGAGGATCGCCTGCGCCTGGATCTCGGAGAGGTCGAAGCGAACCATGAGCGCGGTGCGCGCGGCATCCGTGTCGTCAGCGGCGCGGATCAAGGCGATGACCTCGTCGAGGTTGTCGAGTGCGATGAGGTACCCCTCGAGGACGTGGGCGCGATCGACAGCCTTGCGCAGCTCATACTTCGAGCGCCGGGTGACGACCTCGCGCTGGTAGTCGAGGTAGTACGTGACGAGCTCGAGCAGGGAGAGCGTCCGCGGAACGCCGTCGACGAGCGCAACGGCGTTGTAGCCGAACGTCGCCTGAAGCTGGGTGTGCTTGAAGAGCTTGTTCAGGACGACCTGCGGGATCGCCTCACGCTTGAGGTCGATCTGTACCCGCATGCCCGACCGGTCGGAGTGATCCTTGACGTCCGAGATCTCGTTCAGAACCTTGTCGTGGACGAGGTCGGCGATCTTCTTGATGAAGCCGGAGTCGCCGCCCTTCTTCACGCCATACGGCAGCTCGGTGACGATGACGGCGGTCTTGCCACCGCGTAGCTCTTCCACGTGAGCCCGCGCGCGCATGACGATGCGGCCGCGTCCCGTGCGATACGCATCTCGAATGCCAGACCGCCCAACGACGATAGCTCCCGTCGGAAAGTCGGGGCCTTTGACGTGCTTCATCAGGTCCTCGACGTTAGCGTCGGGCTTGTCGATGAGCTGCACGATCGCGTCAGCGACCTCACCGAGCCGGTGCGGTGGCATGTTCGTCGCCATTCCGACGGCAATGCCCGCCGAGCCGTTCACGAGCAAGTTCGGAAACCGGGACGGGAGGACCGTGGGCTCCTTGCGTGACTCGTCGTAGTTCGGCGTGAAGTCGACCGTGTCCATGTCGATGTCACGGAGCATCTCCGTCGCCAGCCGTGTAAGCCGGCACTCGGTATAACGCATCGCGGCTGCTGGATAGTCGTCGATGTTTCCGAAGTTCCCTTGGCCGTCGACAAGCGGGTAGCGCAACGAAAACGGCTGCGCCATGCGCACGAGCGTGTCGTAGATCGACTGGTCGCCGTGCGGGTGGTAGTAGCCCATGACGTCGCCGACGACGCGGGCGGACTTGAGTCGCGGGCGGTTGGGCTGGAGTCCTGCCTCGTGCATCGCGAACAGCACCCTTCGGTGTACCGGCTTGAGGCCGTCGCGGGCGTCCGGGAGGGCCCGGGAAACGATCACGCTCATCGCGTAGTCGAGGAAACTCGAGCGCATCTCCTGCTCGAGCTCGCGCGACTCGATCCGCCCCGAGCCGAGAGGCTCGGTCACATCAGACACGGCGCAGCAACCTTTCGACGTCGAGCTCTAAGCGACCGTCTGCGGTCGGAGGCCGGCTATGCCGGCCGGGAGACCAGGTGCCGTCGGTCAGTGCACGGCGAAGGAGGGGGCCCGCGGGGGAACCATGGGTTCCTCCGCGACTAGACATCCAGGAACCTCACGTCGCGCGCGTTCTGCTCGATGAAGGCGCGACGTGGCTCGACCTGATCGCCCATCAACGTGGAGAAGATCCGATCGGCCGCGGCAGCGTCCTCCACATCGACCCGGATCAGAATGCGGTTCGCCGGGTTCATCGTCGTGTCCGCGAGCTCATCGGCGTCCATTTCCCCCAGGCCCTTGAACCGGCTCACCTGGATGCCCTCCTTCGCGAGCTCGAGTGCCATCTCCCGTAGCTGAGCGAAGGTCTGGGCACGCCGAACCTTCTTGCCGAACGCGATCTCGAACGGCGGCCGCCCGACGATCTCCGCGAGCCGCGCATACGTCTTGCGTACGTTCGCGTAGATCGGCGACGTGAGGAGCGTGCTCGGCACCACGATGCTCGACGCCGCGCCGGTCTCGCGCTCGACGGCCTTGACGTGCGTACCGTCGTCGGACGACTCGAGCACCGCGAGCTCGAACCCGTTCGGATCGAGACTTGCCAGCGCGCTTTCGACGGAGTCGGCGGCGTCCGCTTCGACGAGTCTGTGGTCGACGACGAAGTTTGCGGGAGCATTGCCGAAGTCCTCGCGTAGTCGTGAGACCCAGCCGTCGAACTCGTGGAGGACGCGCTGGAAGCGCCCGTACCGCGTCTCGGTGAGTGTCTGCTTCTCACCGCCCCGGTCCGTGACCTCCATGTCCTTGATCCGCTCTCGCGCGAGCAGGTCCTCGAGTTGAGACTCCTTCTCGACGTAGCGCTGCTGGTTGCCCAGCTTGACCCGATAGAGCGGAGGAACGGCGATGAAGACGTTGCCGCCGTCGACGAGTTGCTGCATCTGGCGGTAGAGGAACGTCAGGATCAAGGTTCGGATGTGAGCACCGTCGACGTCGGCGTCGGTCATCACGATCACTCGGTGGTATCGAAGTTTCGAAGCGTCGAACTCCTCCCCGATTCCCGTCCCGATCGCCGTGACGATCGCCTGGATCTCCTCGTTCGAGAGAACCTTGTTGATCCGGTTCTTCTCGGCGTTGATGACCTTGCCGCGCAGGGGAAGGATCGCCTGGAAGCTGCGATCGCGCGCGTCGACTGCGGATCCGCCGGCTGAGTTCCCCTCGACGAGGAACAGCTCGGCGACTGCGGGATCCGAGATCTGGCAGTCCGCCAGCTTGCCCGGAAGTGAGTTCGATTCGAGTGCGCTCTTCCGCCGGGTGAGCTCGCGTGCCTTCCGTGCGGCCTGGCGGGCGCGAGAGGCCGAGACCGCTTTATTGATGATCTGGCGCGCATCGGTCGGGTTCTCCTCGAGGAACTGCGCCAGCTGCTGGTTCACGGTCGTCTTGACGAGCCCCTCGATCGGCGGGTTCCCGAGCTTCGTCTTCGTCTGACCCTCGAACTGCGGGTTCCGGAGCTTCACCGAGATGACTGCGGCTAGGCCCTCGCGGACGTCGTCTCCCTCGAGGCTGTCCTCTTTCTCCTTGAGCAGACCCTTGTCGCGGGCGTAGCGATTCAGCGTGCCCGTCAGCGCTGCCTTGAAGCCGGAGAGATGTGCGCCGCCTTCGGTCGTGTTGATGTTGTTCGCGAACGAAAAGACCGACTCCACGTACGAGCCGTTCCACTGCATCGCCACCTCGACCTGGCCGTCGCTGGTCTCGCCTTCGAAGTAGACGAGGTGCTTGTGCACGGTGTCCTTCGACTCGTTCACGTGTGCGACGAAGTCGCGGATGCCGCCCTCGTAGTAGAACTCCTCGGTCTTGCCGCCGGCGCGCTCGTCCCGGAGAACGATTCGCAGGCCGCGAGTCAGAAACGCGGTCTCGCGCAGGCGCTGCGACAGGGTCGATGCCGAGAACTCGGTTTCATCGAACACGTCCGGGTCGGGGAGGAACGAGATCGTCGTGCCGGACTCGTCCTTGGCCGCTACTCCGACGGCCTCCATGTCGGCCGTGGGCTCGCCGCGCGCGAACTCCTGGCGATAGACCTTCCCGTCTCGACGGACCTCGGCGACCAGCCACTCCGAAAGCGCGTTCACGACCGAGACTCCAACACCGTGAAGCCCGCCCGAGACCTTGTAGCCCTCGCCGCCGAACTTCCCGCCCGAATGGAGCTTGGTCAAGACGACGGTAAGCGCGGGCAGCCCTTGCTCCGGAATCACATCGACCGGAATTCCGGCGCCGGAGTCGACGACGGTCACCGAGTTGTCCGGGTGGATCGTGATGTCGACGAGGTCGTTGCGTCCTGCCAGCGCCTCGTCGACGGCGTTGTCGACCACCTCGTAGACGAGGTGATGGAGACCTCGGGCGCCCGTCGACCCGATGTACATCCCGGGGCGTAGACGAACCGGCTCGAGGCCTTCGAGAACGGTGATGTCTTTTGCGGTGTAGGCTGCTTCGGCCATTAAAAAAGCCCTGCAAATCGCCATATTGCGGGGCCGGATAACTCTATCAGAAATGGCGGCCGGACCGGGCCTTGGCAAGGCTCGCGCGGGCGGCTCGAGCCACGAGCTCCCGAAGGTCGGGGTCGTCGATCACGGCAGCCGCGGTCTCTGCTGCGACGACCTCCTCCGGCGTTGGGATCGGCGGGCTCCACGAAGTCGCCGGGGCGTCCTCGACGGGCGTTCCTGACTCCGGGACCGGGCCGACGGCGAACCTCAGCTTCGCAGGCGCCTGACCGGCTCCCAGCCCCGCCTCGAGACGGCCGAGGATCTCGGGCGCGAGTCGATCGAGCTCGAAGGCCCAGGTTGAAGACGAGGTCGCGATGTGGAGCGTTCCGTCACGACCGATGCGGAGCGGCCAGGCCTGCCGCGCGACGGTCTCACCCACGGCGGCGGGCCACGCCGAGGTGATGGCTGCCAGCGGAAGAGCATCTCGGCTACCCCCTCTGGCGAGCTCTCGCTCGACCTCGCGTCCGATCCGGTCCATCAGCGCACGACTCCGGGCGTGACCGCGAGTGCCTGGGCCGGCTCGGCCGGCAGCGCCGCGGCAGCCGTGGCGGTGATCACCGTCTGGCCACCTCGCGACACGATCGCGGCGAGCGATCGCCGGCGGTCGCCATCGAGCTCGGAGAGGACGTCATCGAGAAGCACCAGCGGCGGCGAGCCTGTTCGCGATCGCAGGACCTCGGCTTCGGCGAGGACGAGCGCGAGAACGGCGACCCGCTGCTCACCCTGCGACCCGAACGACCGCAGCTCATGTCCTCGGGCTTCGAGCCGCACGTCGTGGAGATGCGGCCCGGCGCCTGTGAGCCCGCGGTCGAGGTCGCGGTCGAGTCGAGCGTCGAGCTCGGACACAGTCGGAGGGACTCCGTCGTAGCCAAGGATCGCGGAGTCGAGCCCCAGGGCGCCCGCCACCTCTGTGAACGGCTCTGCCAGCGTTGCTGCGACCTCGGTGCGTGCGAGAACCAGAGCGGTTCCCAGAGTGGCGACCTTCTCGGTCCACGGCTGCAGCGCATCGGGCGACGAGTTTCCGGCGCGGAGCCGACGAAGACACGCGTTTCGTTGCCCCACAGCGGCGGCGTACTCGACCGGAAGCGCAGCTCGAGCGGGGTTCAGGCGACCGAGGCTCCGATCCAGATATGCCCTCCGCGTTGCGGGTGCCCCTTTGACGACCGCCAACCTGTCCGGGGTGAAGACGAGCGTGCGCAACTCGTGTCGCAGCCGCTCCGCAGAAGCAAGTCGCTCGCCGTTGAGATATGCGCGCCGCGCATCTCCGGCCGCGAGGATGACATCCGCCTCGAACGCCGTGTCCCCGTTCGTGCCGCGAAGGATAACTCTGCCTGCCGTAGCGCCGAACCGCACCATCTGCGCATCGCTTCGCGCACGGGGTGAGAAGCCCTGAGTTCCTACATGAAGAGCCTCGAGAAAGTTCGTCTTGCCGGCTCCGTTGGGGCCGTGAAGCAGTACGACACCGGGTTCGAGCCGAAGCTCGAGACCGGGGTACGAGCGGAAGTCCCGGAGCGTGACCTCGCGGACGATCAGCCCGCGAGCCGGATCGGCATGATCAGGTACCAGAAGCTCTCGTCGGGTGGCAAACGGTTGATCAGCTTGAGCTGAATCGTGTCGCTCGCTACCGCTTCCAGCCCGTCCCGCAGGAAGTCCGGGTTGAACCCGATCTCGATCTCTTCGCCTGCGAAGTCGATCGGGAGCGACTCCGTTGCCTCGCCCACATCCTGGGTCTGAGCTGAGATCGTGAGCTCGCCCTCCGCGAATCGCAAACGGAGCGGGGCGTTGCGCTGCGCCATTACCCCCGCGCGGCGTACGACCTCGAGCAGCGCTTCGCGCTGGATCGTGATCTCGGCCTCGAACGTCTCCGGAAGGAGCTGTTTGTAGTTCGGAAACTGGCCGTCGATGCGCCTGCTGGTTAGCCAGGCGTCGCCGGACGAGAAGATCACGTAATTCTCGTGCACGCCGAGCTCGACGTGCTCCGCGCCAGCCGCGAGCCGGGCGAGTTCCTGCAGCGCGCGAGCCGGAATGATTGCGTCGAGCTCCGGTGCTGCCGTCGTGAGCTCTGTCTCCTTCACGGCCAGCCGATACGAGTCCGTTGCGGCCATGATCAGCTTGTCGCCCTCGAAGCGCACGAGGACTCCGGTGAGCACAGGCCTCGACTCGTCCCGTGACGCTGCGCGGCCGACCTTGTCGATCGTCTCGAGAAGCGCGGGCGCTTCGATCCGCTGCAGCGGCACGTCGAGTGGTGGGAGACGCGGAAAATCCTCGGCGCTGAAGACGTTCAGGCGTGACGAGTGGCTACCAGACACGATTGTGAGGACCCCGTCACCTTCTTCGTGCGTGAGCGTCACAGAGTCATCCGGCAAGAGCCTCACGAGGTCGGTGAGGAGCCTGCCGGGTACGACGACCGCCGCGTCTCCCGAGATCTCGCCCGAGATCGATGTGCGCAGGGAGATCTCCATGTCGGTCGCTGCGAGCGTCAGCCGCCCTTCCTCTGCCTGAAGGAGGATCCCGCTCAAGACCTGCACGGCACCGCGGCTCGAAAGGGCCCGGGCAACGACAGCAAGCGCTGCGGCGAGATCGCCACGAGAGCACGTTGTGCGAAGCGCGGTTCCGGAGGCTATTTCTATATTCATTACTTCAAAGAACTAGTAGCAGTAGTAAGAGTGTGAATCACGTGGATGACAGGGTGATTGTGCCGCAAGAGCGGGGAAAACGGCTGTGATGAGATTTGTGGAAGGACAGCGCGATTTCCACAGGCTCGCTGAGCGTGGTGCTCAGGACCCCCAACATCAGCGTGCCTGCTTGATGCGCGCAGTGAGTTCTTGCACAAGGTTGTACACGGAGCGATCCTCACGGATGAGGCGCGTGATCTTGTCCTTCGCGTGGATCACGGTCGTATGGTCCCGCCCCCCGAACTCCCTGCCGATCTTGGGCAGCGACGAGTCGGTGAGCTCGCGAGAGAGGTACATCGCGACCTGTCGGGGATACGCGACGGCCTGGGATCGCCGCGGACTCACGAGCTCGTCGAGCGTGACGCCGAACCGCTGCGACACCGCCTCCTGAATCCGAGAGATCGTTACTTCTGGCGCCGCTTCTCCTTGCGGGTAGACGTCCTTGAGGACGTGCTCGGCGAGATCGACGGTCATCGGACGATCCGTCAAGGAAGAGAACGCAACGACCCGGGTGAGCGCACCCTCGAGCTCGCGGATGTTCGACGACACGCGGCCTGCGATGAACGTGAGCACTTCGGGATCTGTGACACCGATGCGCTCGGTATTGACCTTCTTGCGAAGGATCGCGATGCGCGTCTCGAGATCCGGCGCTTGGATGTCCGTGAGCAGGCCCCACTCGAACCGCGAGCGGAGTCGCTCCTCCAGCGTCGCGATCTCGCGCGGAGGACGATCAGACGAGATGATGATCTGTGCGCCACCCTCGTAGAGGGAGTTGAACGTATGGAAGAACTCCTCCTGAATCCGCTCTTTCCCCTCGAAGAACTGGATGTCGTCGATGAGGAGGACGTCGTAGTTGCGGTAACGCCTCTTGAAACCCTCGATTCGCTTGTCACGGAGCGAGTCGATGAAGTCGTTCATGAACGTCTCGCTCGTGACGTAACGCATTGTCAAGCGCCGCGAGTGCTGGCGGACGTAGTGACCGATGGCCTGCAACAGATGGGTCTTGCCGAGGCCGGTCCCGCCGTAGATGAAGAGGGGGTTGTAGGCCTGGGCCGGCGCCTCGGCGACAGCGAGAGCGGCGGCGTGCGCGAAGCGGTTGGACGAGCCGATCACGAAGAGGTCGAAGGTGTACTTCGGGTTGAGCTCGACATCCGGCGTGTCGCGGTACGGCGACTCTGCGTCGCGACTGCGAACCTCGTTCTCGACGCGACCCGGCGCGGCTGGCGCCGCGGTCGGGCCGTCACTCACGGAGAACGACACGACCACATTACGCCCGAGAGACTCTCGAGCCGCTCCAGACACGAAATCGAAGAAATGACCCTGGATCCAGTCCCGGGTGAAGTCGTTGGGCACCTCCACCAGAAGCTTGCCGTCGGTCAGCGCTTTAGGGCGCGCGTGACCGAACCACGTCTCATAGGTCGTCTCGGTGAGCGCCTCTCTCAGTCGGCCTGCAATCGACTCCCAGAGGTTCTCGGCTGTTGTCTCGGTGGCGTGCTCCACCCGTCCTCGCGCTGGTTCGGGTCGTAGGGAAGGGGCGAGCATAGCACCCCTGAAAATGTGGCTCCCCGCCGTCACTAGAGCCTCCTGTGGATGAAAATCAGGCCGATTTGCAGCACTTTTGCGGGTTCCACACCTCTTTCCACACCTGTGGAAGACGCCACACCCGTTCCCGGTTCAGACAACGGCGAGACTCGCGGAGCAGCGATTTCGAGACCGACCTCCGTCGCCACGACTGTGGAAAACTTCGGCTCGGGCGGGTCGTCTATACTGCCGCTCCCACGGCCCCGGCATCCTCTCGAGAGCGAACACGACTTGAAACGCACATACCAACCGAACGTACGTCGCCGGAAGCGGCGACACGGATTCAGAGCGCGAATGGCCTCGCGCGGAGGCCGCGCGATCCTCAAGCGGCGTCGTGCGAGAGGGCGTAAGCGCCTCTCCGCCTGAGGCGCCCGCAGGTGCAGCGCCGCAACCGACTCTCGCGTTCTCGGGACTTCGACACCGTCTATCGCCGCGGTCAGTCAGCCTCGACCCGCTATCTCATCCTGCACTGGTTTCCCCGCAACGAGGACATGGGCGGAGTGCCGCGTCTTGGTCTTGCGGTCCCCCGCTCGGTCGGTTCGGCTGTCGTTCGGAACCGGGTCAAGCGACTCCTACGAGAGGCGTGGCGCGAGCTCCTCGAGACGGTGCCGCCAGGTCACGACTACGTGTTGGCCGCGCGTCCGGGGTTCGCCGAGCCAGCCGAGGTGCGCGGTCGCGAGTGGCTCCTAGCCGAGATCTCCGACGTGCTGGGGCGGGTGCGCTCGTGAAGCACATCGGTATCGCGCTTGTCCATGCGTGGCGCTGGACCTTCGGGCTCTTGACTCCGCAAGGGACCTGCAAGTACCACCCGAGTTGCTCGCAGTACGCGCTGGACGCGCTTCGGGAGCACGGGATCTTCCGCGGCACCGTGCTCACCGGCTGGCGCCTGCTTCGCTGCAACCCCTGGAGTCATGGCGGCGTCGACTATGCGCGGGACCAGTCTGTGTTCCCGCTGTTTCGTTCCGGAAAGGCGCGAACGTGATCGTCGGCGGCGTTCTCTCCCCACTGGAGAACGTCCTCACCGAGGTCCTGATTTGGCTGCACGAAACGGCCGGATTCAGCTGGGCATGGTCGATCGTCGCGCTCACGGTCATCGTCCGCATGCTGCTCGTCCCGGTTGCCGTGCGCCAGATCCACTCGATGCAGAGCCTGCAGATCCACGCTCCCGAGATGAAGGCGATCCAGCAGCGCTACAAGGCGGACCGGCAAAAGCAGTCGGAAGAGCTGATGAAGTTTTACAAGGAGAACAAGATCAATCCGTACGCCTCCTGCCTGCCGATCGTCTTCCAGATCCCGATCTTCATCGGGCTCTTCTTTGTGCTTCGCGACTTCAAGAAGGAGATCTTCTGTAACCGCGGCGACTTCTGCGAGGTGATCGACGAAAAGCTCCAAGTGCTTCCGCAGTTCCAGTCTCTTCTCGAGTGGCTGAGCCTCGTCAACATCACGGAGCCGACCAAGGACGCGTGGGGGCCGGTGCTCATCGTCGTGTACGTCATCAGCCAGCTGACGTCGACCTACCTCATGTCGACGTCAATGCAGTCCAAAGCACAGCGCTGGATGATCATGGTGCTCCCGATCGTCTTCCTTCCCTTCATCCTCAGCTTCCCCTCGGGGCTCATGATCTACTGGCTCACGACCAACCTATGGACGACCGGACAGGGCATCGTCACCCGTCGCCAAATGCCGAAACCGATAGTTCCACCGAAGCGGTCGAGCAGGACGCCACCCAAAGATGCAAGCGACCCGCCGGCGACATCCTCGTCCGGCGACTCGCAAGACGGCGGAGGCTCATCGCGCACCGGCCCGCCGCGCAGGGTGAAGCGCAAGCGCGGCGGAGGGGCGCGGAGATGAGCAACGCGGACAGCGTCACCGTGGAAGCGACGGGCGAAACGGTCGGCGAAGCCAAGTGGGCGGCGCTCCGCGAGCTCGAGCTGCTCGTACCGGGACTCGACCGAGACAGCGTGGAGTTCCAGGTCGTCTCGGAGGGCGAGCGTGGCCTCCTCGGCGTCGGCTTCACGCCCGCGCATGTGATTGCGAGCGCTTCTGCACAAGGCGCGACAACGGACTCCGATCCGAGTGTGGAGGCCCAGACCGCCCGGGAGTTCGTCCAGCGTGTCGCAGCGGCAATCGGGGCGAGTGTCACGGCCTCTGCAGCCGAGCGCGACGGAGTCGTGACGGTGACGTGCACGGGTGCCGATCTCGGCCTGTTCATCGGCAAGCACGGCCAGACGATCGACGCAATCCAGTACCTAGCCAACGCGATGGCACGAAGCCAGAGTGATCGCCGCGAAATCGTCGTCGACGCTGCGGGCTATCGCGCTCGGCGCACCGCGACGCTCGAAACGATGGCGAAGCGCACAGCCCAGCGTGCTTCTGCAACAGGACGCCGGGTCGAGCTCGATCCCATGACGCCGGTCGAGCGAAAGATCGTTCACGAGGCGCTGAAGGACGATCCGGAAGTCGAGACTTTGAGCGAGGGCTCCGAGCCGAACCGATACGTCGTCGTCCTTCCCCGGATCGCTTCGGGCTGAGATGCCTAGCGCGTTCCTCGAGCGCTGGCTCGAGGAGGTCATCGCGACGCCCGGTGCAACCGGGATCAAGGATCTCGTCGAGGCCCGCCGTGTACTTCTCGACGATGCACTCCGCGCAGTCAGCATCGTCGATCGTGTCACCGGACCCGTGATCGACGTGGGGTCGGGTGGCGGTTCGCCGGGGGTCCCACTTGCTACCAGGCTCCCGGACCGGGCGTTCACGCTTCTCGAAGCAGAACGTCGCAAGTGCGACTTCCTCGAGCGCGTTTCCGGCGAGCTTGCGAATGTGCAGATCGTCTGGGGACGGGCAGAGGAGCAGAAGACCGAGGTCTTCGGCGTTGCGCTCGCAAAGGCACTTGCGAAGCCGCCTGTGGCAGCCGAGTTGTGTCTCCCTCTCGTCCGACCTGGAGGTGTCGCCGTCGTCTGGGTGGGTCAGAGCGCGGACGTTGGTCCTGTCGCGAAGGTGGCCGAGATGCTGGCCTCGACGCTCGAGGACGACCTCGACGGGCTTCTCGTTCTCCGAAAGCTCGGCCCGACGCCTTCGGGGTTTCCGCGGCGTCCGGGGATGGCCAAGAAGCGGCCGCTAGCCTGACATCCGATGTCCGACGACGGACTCGGCATTTGGGACCCGCTCACGCCAGCCGCTGTCGGCGAGCTCCTCGAACGCTGTCCCGCGCCGTGGTGGATCGCGGGGGGCTACGCGATCGATGCCTTCGTCGGCCAGCTTGATCGCCGGCCGCACGGAGACATCGACGTCGGCCTTCTCGCGCGTGATCAGGACGCGATCCGCTCGGTTCTCGCCGGCTGGGACCTGCACTGCGTCGATCCGCCTGGGAAGCTCCGTCCCTGGCACCACGGCGAGGTGTTGGAGGAGCCCATCCACGATGTATGGGCGCGGGAGCATCCCGAAGGACCTTGGCGGCTTCAGCTAGTACTCAACCCCGCCGAGCATGACGATTGGATCTACCGACGCGACTCGCGCATTCGCAGACGTCTCGAGCAGATCACGTGGCGCTCGGGAGGGATCCCGTACCTCGCTGCCGAGGTTCAGCTCCTGTTCAAGTCGAAGACCGTGCGTCCGAACGACGACCGCGATTTCGCGGATACCCTGCCTCTCCTCAGCGCTCGACAGCGGACGTGGCTTCGCCGATCGCTCCAACTGAGCGATCCGGGACACCACTGGCTCGAGTTGGTCTGATCGGGGCGTCCGGCCGGGTCACTAGCCTGCGAGCGTGCCCGCCCGGGTCTACGCAGTCGCGAACCAGAAGGGCGGCGTCGGCAAGACGACGACCGCCGTAAACGTCAGCGCGTGCCTCGCCGAGGCGGGCGAGCGCGTGCTCTTGATCGACCTCGATCCCCAGGCGAACGCCACCTCCGGGCTCGGCATGCGGGCGAATGGCGCCTCGACGCACGACCTCCTCGACGGCGTGCCGCTGAGCGCGCTCGCAAAGCCCTCGGGGGTCGCGAATCTCGACGTCGTCATGGCCAAGAGCGACCTCGCTGCTGCGGCCGTCGAGCTCTCGACGCGCTCTGGCGGCGAGCGTTACCTCGCGGATGCTCTGGCCGGCACGCTCGAACCGTATTCGTACGTCCTCCTGGACTGCCCGCCTTCCTTCGGGCCCCTGACCGTCAACGCTCTCGCAGCTGCCAGCTGGGCGATCGTCCCGGTTCAGGCCGAGTACTACGCGCTCGAGGGGCTTTCGCAGCTGCTCGGGACGATCAATCTCGTGAAGGCACGCCTGAACCCCGACCTCGCCGTCGCGGGGATCCTTCTCACGATGGCTGATGGCCGCACGCGCTTGGCAGCCGAGGTCGAGTCCGAGCTGCGCGGTCACTTCGGCTCGCTCGTGTTCACGACGACGATACCCCGCTCGATCCGCCTCGCCGAGGCTCCGAGCCACGGGGTTCCTGCAATCGCCTACGACCGGCGCTCTGCCGGAGCCGAGGCCTATTGGAAGGTGGCGATGGAGCTTGTCGAGCGTTCCTAAGGAGCGGCGAGGCCTCGGACGCGGTCTTGAGGTGTTGCTGGGCGAAGCAGGCCAGCCCGAGCTACTCCATCTCCCGGTTGAGACGATTCATCCCAACCCGCGCCAGCCACGGCGACGCTTCGAGCCCGAAGCGGCCGCCGGACTTGCGAGCTCCATCCGCCTGCAGGGTGTCCTGCAGCCGATCGTGGTCCGGCGACGGCCCGAAGGCGGGTTCGAGCTCATTGCAGGAGAGCGCCGTTGGCGCGCTGCGCGGGCGGCTGAAGTTGCCACGCTTCCGGCCGTAGTCCGCGATGTTGGGGATCGCGACTCGCTTCTCCTCGGGCTCGTGGAGAACGTCGCCCGCGAGCAACTCTCCCCGGTCGAGGAGTCGCGTGCGTACGCCTCGCTCGTAGACGAGTTCGAGCTCTCGCTCGGCGATGTAGCCGAGCGCGTTGGGAGGTCCAAGTCTTCGGTTTCGAACCGCCTACGGCTCCTCGAGCTCCCGGAAGAGGTGCTCTGGATGCTCGCCCGTGGTGATCTGAGCGAGGGTCACGCTCGAGCCGTGCTGTCGCTCCCCGACGACGATGCACGGCGACGTCTGGCGCGGCGGATCATGAAGGAGGGGCTCACGGTTCGAGCGACCGAGCGAGCCGCCCGAGAAGGCGGCGCGCGCAGACGCCCTCGCAAGGCAACGGCTGTCGACCCCGCACTCGCGGATCGCGCACGGTCGGTGGCCGAACAATTGACCGCGATGCCGGTGCGGGTTTCCGGCGGTTCGCTCCAGATCCAGTTCGAGGACGAGAAGGGCCTCGCCGAGCTGGTCGAGGTTTTCGAGGCGATCACACTTCGAAGCGCCGCTTGACCGCCACGGCGTCGAGTGAGATGTGCGGGCGGCAGTCGCGAACTGCGGCCTGAGCAAGAACCACCGCGCGGCTGAGTCTTGGGAGCGCCAAGGCCGCGAACGCGGCCGTCTTCAGGAATGTTCTGCGCGACCGGAATCTGCATTCGCAGATTCCGGTCTTGCGCCAAGGTGGGCGATCCTGGACTCGAACCAGGGACCTCCGCCTTATCAGAGCGGCGCTCTAACCAACTGAGCTAATCGCCCGGGGCCGCAACTGTAGCGAAGCCTCCTGTCCTTTCCGCAGAACGGGATTCGCTTGCGCGAAGTCCCGTTCGCGGCAAATCCCTGAAGGCGTCCGCTTCGCGGCCGCGGGTGCCACTCGACCCTGTACGCCTGACCTAAGATGAGCGGGGGCCGGCTATGCGAGAGATGACCTTGTACGGGGTGAGCTTCGAGCCTATCGGCAAGCAGCCGATCGTGCTCCTGAAGACCGCGGACGACGACAGATTCCTGCCGATCTGGATCGGCCACCCCGAAGCGGCCGCGATTCTCATGAAGCTCCAGGGCGCGAGTCCGCCACGCCCCATGACCCATGACCTCTTCAGCGATGTCATCTCGGAGCTGCACGGCGAGGTGGTGAGAGTGACGGTCACGGAGCTTCGCGACAACACGTTCTACGCGCGAATCACGATCGTTCAGGACGGAAGGGAAGTGGAGGTCGACTCCCGCCCGTCGGACGCGATCGCACTCGCCGTCCGCTGCGATGCTCAGATCTTCGCCTCGGACGAGGTAGTCGAGGAGTCGAGCATCGAGCTTCAAGCCGAGGACGACGAGCAGCCGGGGATCGTCACCGCTTCGAGTCTCGCCGACCTCGACCCGGCCGAGTTTCGGCAGTTCCTCGAGAACGTTACGCCCGAGGAGTTCGCGTCGAGCCTTCAGGAGCAACTCAACGAGGCGCTCGAAGAGGACGAGGAGCCACTCGAGGATGAAGATGAAGACGATGAGGAGCTCGCCTAGCGGTGGATCACCCCACGCCGCTGACTGATACGAGCAGCGCCGTTCCGTTGAAGGTCGCGTGGAGGAGCATCGGTGGGTAGATGCTCTCCGTGCGCACGCGCAGCCAGCCGACGACGATCCCGAAGACGGCGAGGACCGGGAGCGCGATGACGAGTCCGTGTGCTGCGCCGAAGAGCACTCCGGTGAGGAGGATTGCGAGCCCGGTCCCGTACGGAGCGAGCAGCGACAGGCCCAACCCGCGATAGGTCAGCTCCTCCACTGTGGGTGCCACGAACGTGACGACGAGGAAGAAGGCGACGAAGGCCCCGGCGCGACTCGAATCCCACCCGTCGGGGACGAGGCCTTGCTCCTCGGTCGGGTTCCAGTCACCGAAAGCCGACAGCACGCGGTCATAGACGATCGCTGCGAGGTAGATCGCGAGGAGAGCGAGCACAGCCAATCCGATCGCCCGTGGCCACGACCCTGGCCGACGTAGCGCAAACACCTGGCGTCGCGGTAGACCTCGCGCGATGAGGAGCAGTACTCCGAGCATGAATGCGTACTGAACGAGCGCGGCGACCGACGACGAGTAGCGGTAGGCGATGTCGTCGGGCGTCTCCGTGTCGCCGAGTCGGGCCGTATAGCTGAGGAGCGCGAGGAGGCCTACGAACACCAGCCAGGCGATGAGCCTTCCACGGCTGTGTGTCGTCGCCACATCCCCGTCCATTCCGGGGATTCCAGCACGACTGGGTTGCGCGGGGCTTGAGGAGCGCGCAAGCGCGCGCCGAACTCGAGAGAGACCGTGGTTTGCCCAGGTCTTTCATCTGGCGCGGGCGTTGCACTCCGTCCGGCCTGCCAGGCCGCTCCCCGTCCGGGCTTCAGCCTGCCCGGCTTCACCGGGCGGGCCGCACCCGACCGGTGCGCTCCGCACGGCACGCGGGTCGCACAGGCCTCGGCCTGCACGACCCGTCCGCCGCGCGTCCTGGCAGCCGGGACGGGCGCCTCGCGATCACGCCAGATGAAAGACCCGGGCTAGCATTCCATTATGAGCCCGCCCCGAGGCAAGCGAGCTCCGCTCGATCCGGACACGCTACGCCCGCGAGCCCGCCATCAGCGAGCAGCCCGGAGGCGGCGCAGACGGCGCGGCGCGATCGTGGCTGTAACGGCGATCCTGGCACTCGGGGTCGCGGCGGGCATCGCGGGAACGGTAGGAGTTCTCGCGTACGGCTCGTCATGCGATCTGGACTCGCTGAGCGAGGTCAAAATCGGCCAGAACACGTTCATCTATGCGGCCGACGGCTCCCTGCTCGGCTCGATCCCGGCGGAGCGGAACCGGCAACCTGTGACCGCTGAAGGGATGTCTCTCTGGATCCGCAAGGCCACGATCGCCGTCGAGGATCGGCGGTTCTTCGGGCATGGCGGAGTCGACCTCGAGGGGATCGCGCGTGCCGCAGTAGCGGACATTCGCGCCGGCGAGATCGTCGAGGGTGGGTCGACCATCACCCAGCAGCTCGTGCGCAACCTGTATATCTCGCGCGAGCGAACGGTGCAGCGAAAGGTCAAGGAGGCTTGCCTCGCGACCAAGCTCGACGGGGCCTGGACGAAGCACCTGATCCTGACGACGTACCTGAACCAGGTCTACTACGGAAACCAGGCGTATGGCATTGAAGCCGCGTCGCAGACCTACTTCTCGAAGTCGGCGAAGGAGTTGACGCTCTCCGAGTCCGCGCTCCTCGCCGGGCTCACGCAGGCGCCTTCGACGTATGACCCCTTCACGACTCCTGCTCGCGCGCTCGTGCGACGGGCGGACGTCCTTCGCGCGATGCTCGAAACGCGTGTCATCACGAAGAGGGAACACGACCTGGCGCTCGCGTCCAACCTGAAGCTCCAGTCGAGCCGCCTATACAGCCGAATCCGCGAGCCGTACTTCTTCGGCTACGTGAGGGACAAGCTCATCGAGGTCTACGGCGCAGCGACGGTGCGGTCAGGGGGTCTGCAGGTCTATACGACGATCGTTCCGCGATACCAGCGACTCGCGGAGAAGGCCATTCAGGACACGATGAATCAGCCGACCGATCCTGCGGCCGCCTTGATCTCGATCAGCCCCCGCACGGGAGCTATCCGCGCGATGACCGCTGTCATCCCGAACCGACCCAAGAACGAGTTCAACCTGCTCTCGCAGGCGCGTCGGCAGACGGGCTCGACCTTCAAGATGTTCGTGCTCACGGCCGCGGTCGAGCTGGGGATCAACCCGGACTCGACGTACTACGTCTCCGCACCGTTCACGTACCGCGTGCACCCCGCGGGAAACTGCGAGGACGGAACCTGGTGGTGCGTGCACACGTACGCCAACGACTACTACGGATGGAGCTCGATTCGGAGCGCGACGATCCGCTCGGACAATGCGGTCTACGCGCAGCTCACTCTCGATGTCACGCCCGAGCGGGTGGCGGAGACCGCCCGCCGCATGGGTGTTCGGTCGCCCCTCGACGTGAGAGGTGCATATGTGCCATCGATCGGCCTCGGCTCGATCGCCGTTTCACCGCTCGACATCGCCTCGGGGTACGCGACGCTGGCAGCCGGCGGCGTTTACGCGGAGCCGATGGCGATCCGGCGAGTCGTCCTCGATGACGGGCGTGAGGACACGACGGCAGGATGGGGCGTTCCCAAACGCCGGCGCGCGGTATCGGAGGGCACCGCGGCGGTCGTCACTCGCATTCTCGAACAGAACATCCAGTACGGAACGGGCACGCGCGCGGCATTCGGGACGGGAACGAATGAGGAATACGCCGATGCGTGGTTCGCGGGCTACACCCCGGATCTCGCAACGACGGTCTGGATTGGCTTCACGGCGGGAGAGATCCCTATGGAGAACGTCCATGGGATCGCAGTCAGCGGCGGCAGCTTCCCGGCTGAGATCTGGCGGCTCTTCATGGAACCTGCGCTCGAGGGAACCGAGCCGACCCCGTTCGCCGAACCGGCGTTCTGGCCGGAATGGAAGCCGTTCACGCGTGGCCAGTACGCGCTGACGTACGATCCGAGCGCCTCCGAGTCGGAGAGCACCGAGACGGAGACGACGACGAAAAAAGCGCCTGATCCGGCCCCGACGCCAGGCCTCGGCGGCACGTAGCCTGCGCGTCTCGGTGTCCGGCCTCCTGACGCTAGAAGGTGCGCTCGCGCGCATCCTGGAACGAGCACAACCGCTCCGGGCGGAGATGGTCGCCGTCGCGGACGCGGCAGGACGCGTTCTCCGGACGTCTGCTTTGTCGCGAGTGGATCTGCCACCGTTCGCGAGCTCGGCCATGGACGGGTTCGCCTGCCGGACGGTGCTGACGCCGTCGTCCCCGTCGAGAGACTGGTTGATCGTGGCGATCGAGTCGAGATCCCGGAGCAAGCGCACCGCGGGCAGCACATCCGCCCACGCGGCGGCGACGTTCGAGCGGGCGAGGTTGCGGCGGAAGCGGGCACTCGGCTTGGCGCCACGCAGATCGGCGCTCTCGCCGCCGCCGGAGTCAACGAGGTTCGATGCTCGGTTCGTCCACGCGTGGCGGTTCTTGCGACCGGAAGCGAGCTCCGGGCTGCCGGTGAGCCCCTCGACTACGGCCAGATCTACGAGTCGAACCGCGCCATGATTGCGATAGTCCTGCGAACCGCGGGCGCCGAGGTGGAGCTACTGCCGGTCGCCGAGGACGACGAAGACGCTCATCGCGCGGCTCTCGAACGCGGCCTCGAGGCAGACGTCTTCGTGACCTCCGGCGGCGTGTCGATGGGCCCGCACGACCTCGTTCGCCGGGTCGCTTCGGATCTCGGCGTCGAGGAGGTGTTCTGGGGTGTCGCTGTCAAGCCGGGGAAGCCGCTGGCGTTTGGGGTCCGAGGTGCGACGCTCGTCTTCGGTCTTCCCGGGAACCCCGTGTCGTCACTGGTGGGCTCGCTCGTGTTCGTCAGGCCGGCTCTCCTGGCGCTCCAGGGGGTCGAGACAGTCGACCTGGGCTACGAGCACGGTCGGACTGCGACGACATTTCGACGGAACCCCCAACGGGACGAGTTCGTTCGGGCTCGCCGTCGGACAGGGGAGGACGGTGTCTTCCTCGAACCGGTGACCGGCCAGGAGTCGCACATGATCGTTCGCGCTGCGACGGCCGATGCGCTAGTTCATGTGCCTCGAGGGGAGGGCGAGCTCGCGGCCGGCGTTGTGGTCAGGTACCTCAGGCTCGCCTAGACTCGCTGGCGCACACCGGAATCCGCGTGCAACGGATCTCGGCCACGCACGGAGCGTTCAAGGCAGCTGTTTCGCGGCCCGGCGCTCGTCTTCACGTCCACCATTCGCACGGACGCGTATCACGCTACGGAGTGACCGTCGGACGACACCCGCTGGCGGCGGCTCCATCCCGTGCGCATACGGCGCGTAGCGTCCGAACGCCAGAGCCGCCAGCTGGGCGGCTGCAGCGGCCCAGACGATCCCGGCCAAAACCGATCCGACAGAGAGGTAGCCAACCGTCGCTAGCCCTGTGACGTAGAGCGGGGTGTCGAACGCACCAAGGTCGAGTTGCCGCGCAAGCAGCGCCAAGGCCAGAAGCGGGCCT
>JAERMP010000182.1 GCA_016844515.1 Thermoleophilia bacterium
GGATGCTCCTCGGCCACAAGATCTCCGATCGCGTCGCCGAGATGCGCAGTCTCCCGAAGGGAATCGACCAGCGAAGCGCGTCGCGACATCCTGACTGGACCGGGCCCGACGACCTCGAGATCAAGATCCACGAGCTCCGAGAGATCACCGACTGGGAGAAGCCGATCTTCGTCAAGGTCGGCGCGACGCGGACGTACTACGACGTCCAGCTCGCCGTGAAGGCGGGAGCTGACGTGATCGTCGTCGACGGCATGCAGGGCGGTACGGCCGCGACCCAGGACGTCTTCATCGAGCACGTCGGGATCCCGACGCTCCCGGCGACGCGGATCGCAGCCGACACGCTCCTGGAGCTCGGGATGCACCGCGAGGTGCAGCTCATCGTGTCAGGCGGCATCCGAGGTGGGGCGGACGTCGCGAAGGCGCTCGCTCTGGGTGCGGATGCCGTCTCGATCGGCACTGCGGCGCTCGTCGCGATGGGCGACAACAGCCCCGAGTACGAGGAGCAGTATCGGAAGATCGGGAGCTCGGCCGGCTTCTACGACGATTACCAGGCTGGCCGCGACCCCGCCGGGATCTCGACGCAGGACGATGAGCTTGCGGCGCGGTTCGATCCCGTCGTCGGCGGTCGCAAGGTGGCGAACTACCTCCGCGTGCTCACGCTCGAGACGCAGACGCTCGCCCGCGCGTGCGGGAAGTCGCACGTCCACAACCTCGAGCCCGAAGACCTTGTAGCGCTCACGGTCGAGGCGGCGGCGATGGCGAAGGTCCCTCTAGCGGGCACCGACTGGATTCCAGGCTCGAACGGCTCTGACTGACGACGAATCCTGCCTGGCGGCTGGCGTTCCTCAGGCTCCCCATGGCTCGGACGAGGAGACGTGAAAGACAGTTGCTTCTGGTTCAGCGACGAGGGACTCCTCAAGGACAGCAAGCGTCCTACCGACCTCCGGCAACGACTCCTGACGCTCGAGCGCTGCACGATCCTCGAATACCTCAATGGCGATGAATGAGTCGGGGTCGGCGACGTCCCGGGCGATGTCGAAGCTGATGACACCATCCACTGCTCGGCTGGGCGAGATGACCGACTCGAATGCAGCCATCACCTCCTCGGTCTTGTCGGGCTGGCACTGCACCTTGAAGCGAACGAGGATCATTGCTCTTCCTCCCGTGGTGGCAATTGGTGGACGCCGGACCAGAACCGTAACCCCTCGCTGGCAATGGACTCAATTCGCCAAGCGACATCCTGTCACTTGGCTACGAGAGTGCGGCCCTCAGCACCTCGCGCGGCACTCCGCTTTCCGCGTAACGCGAAGTCCCTGCGTCCGCCAGCTCGCGCGCTCCGGTCACCAACGCTCCGTATGCGGCGGCAGCCAGCCAGCTCCCGGTCGAGACGCGTCGTACGCCCACGGATGCGAGCTCGGCGATCGTCGGCCCCCTCGGCAGCGCGAGGGCGTTCACCGGAACCCCGACCGCCTCGACGACAGCTGCGATCTGCCCCAGGTCACGGAGACCCGGCGCGTAGACGGCGTCCGCTCCGGCATCTCGATACGCAATCAGCCGCGCGATCGTGTCGTCGAGGTCGTCGACTCCGTGAACGTGGTTCTCCGCGCGACCGGTGAGCACCATGGGCTCGGAGAGTTGATGCGCCGCCTCCGCGGCCATGGCGACCCGCTCCGCCGCCGCCCCGACGTCGTCCATGCCGCCGGTCGCCGGGTCGTAGTCCTCAATGGAGAAGCCGCCGGCACCGGCGTCGGCGAGCAGCGCTACGGTCTCGATCACGCCGCCAGGGTCGTTCGGGTAGCAGCGTTCGCTGTCGACGTTCAGTGGCAGGCTCGTCGCAGCCGCGAGGTCCGACACATGTGCGACGAGCTCCTCACGAGTGACGGTCTGGTCGGTCTTGCCGAGCGACCACGCGAACCCTTCGCTCGTCGTTGCGAGCGCCTCGAAGCCGCACGACGCGAGCAGCCGCGCGGAGCCGAGGTCCCACGGGTTGGGCATGACGAACAGCTGGTCTCTCTCGTGCAGCGCCCTGAAGCGGGCGCGACGATCGGCGACGGACATGCTTTCTCCTCTGCCTCGATGATTCGTAACGCAATCTTGCCGGGCGCCGTGTCGTACCCGAAGGACGAGGGCTTACTCTGCTGCACGCTCTTTGACACATTGGATGTCAATGCCTTACAATCGAATGTATGCGAACCGATCTACTAAAGGGTCATCTCGACCTCGTGCTCCTCTCGTGCCTCCGAGAGGGGCCCGCCCACGGCTACCTGATCAGCCAGCGACTCCGTGAGCGCAGCCGCGGCGAGTTCGATCTTCTCGAAGGCACCCTGTACCCGGCGCTCCATCGCCTCGAGGCGTCGGATGCCGTGTCGAGCAAGTGGTCGTCGGAGTCCGGCCGACGCCGGCGCATCTACCAGCTGACGCGGAAGGGCAGCGAGGCACTCGCGAGCCGCGAGAACGAATGGCGCCAGTTCGCGAGCACCGTGAATCTCGTACTCGGAGGTGCGTCATGAGCGAACGCGCGCCGATCGCCGAATATCTCGACCGACTGGATCGCGAACTCCGGATGAAGCGCGTTCCCCGCCGCCGCCTGCTGGCGGAGGCCGAGGATCACTTGTGCAGCTGTGCGGATGAGCTCGAAGAAACGGTGGTTCCGAAGGAGGCTGCTCGAATGGCCGTCGAGCGTTTCGGTGCGGCGGCCGTCGTCGCTCGCCGCTTCGCCCAGGCTGTCGCCTCCCGCACCGCGCGCTGGTCGTTCGTGTGGGCAAGCCTTGCTCTCGTCCTCTATGGAGCGGCAACAGTCGCGTTCGCCGCAACCGCAGCGCCGCAGTTCGACGACTTCCCTCAAGGAGCGCCGACAGCGCTTGCCGGTCAGGTCGCGGCCGTCGCGCTTGCGATCACCGCGATCCGAGCCCTGTGCTGGCGGCGCGAGCCGGTGCTGCCGGAGGACAGGCTGCGCCTGATCGCGAACGGGTCGGTGATCGCCTCGGCCGCGCTCTTCTTGGGTCTGCTTGGCGAAGCTGCCGTTGCTTTGACTCGACCCGCCGGGGTCCTGCCCTGGTCACAGGCACACCTCGTTCTCGTCCTCTTCATGTTCTCGGCGGTCGCAGCGGGGACAGCATCAATCGTTGCCGTAGCGGCGTCGGCCCGGAGCTCGACGCTGGCAGCCGTCCCCGGAGGAGAGTCCGAGCCAGAGTTGACGCTCAGCGCAGATCTGGCAGGACTCTTCCCGAGCCTGCGCCGGATCGGCGAGCTCATGTCTGCCCGGCCTCGCGTACTCGTCGCTGTGGTCGCTGCGCTCGCCTTCTGCGCCACCGCTGCCAGCCAGTGGGTCGGGACTGATGTCGCGCATCACGCGTCGATCCTCTTTCCTGGGCTCGTTCTTGGCTTTGGCGAGGTCGCGGCGGTCGCGGCGGGATACGTCCTCTTTGGCCGTCCCCTTGGGATCCGACCCGCCGCTCGCTAGCAAGATGCAGAGTCTCGGCTAACGTTCGCCGAAGCCAGATCCAGCGTCTGCCACCGCAGGCATCGACACGAAAGGGATGATCGTTAACGTCGGCGTGCGCGCGTGTCTGTGGTTTGAGTTAGACGACCTGGGTCGCCTCGGAATGGAGGGTGCCGGACTCGAACCGGAACCGATCGCTCGGTCGCAACGACTCTCGATCGTGCATCCCGCCTCGGGATTTCAACTCTCCGCCGCGGTCCCACGGTAGAGACCGCCGACCTCGATCGCGGCGATCCAAACGAGGTCGGGGGCACTCTTGGCGCGCTCACGTTGCAGTTTGCGTCAGGCAGGGCGCCAGCCGAGCTCGCGGGAGATCGTCCCCGCGCGCTCGAGCAGGAGTGGAACTGAAGCTTCGACGGCGACCGCGTCGAAGCGGGAGCTAGGGCCTTGGAGCGCCACGATCGCCTCGAGCTCGCCGCGGCTCGAGCGGATCGGTGCCGCAATGGCCGTCAACCCCGGCTCGCGCTCGCCGGTCGCGTCCGCATATCCGCGCTCGCGAATGCCCTCGATCTCCCGTGCGAGTACCTGCGGATCCGTGATCGTCCGGGGCGTGTACGCGCGGAACGGGCCCTCGGGGAGCTCCCGCCCGGAGAACGCGAGCATCACTTTTCCCGCCGAAGTTGCGTGTGCGACGGACGGCCTTCCGAGCCGCGATACTGGCTGGATCTGATGCGCGCCAGGGACGAAGTCGACCGTGATCGCGTCCTCGTCGCCCGGCACGGAGAGCGTTGCGGTCTCACCGGTCGCCTCGACGAGCGCAACAAGGTGCGGCCTCGCCACGTCGCGGATGTCGAGGCGCGCGAGGACGGCATTCGCGAGGTGGACGAGGCGGATGCCGAGGCGGTAGCGGCCCGACGTCGGTACGCGCTCCACGAGGCCGGACGCGGCGAGCGTGCCGAGCTGGCGCGATACGGTGCTCGGCGTCATGCCCGTACGGCGCGCGACCTCGTTCGTCCCGAGCTCCCCCCCGTCTGCAAGCGTGTCGAGGACGGCGATCGCCCTTTCGGCGGCGCCGATTCGGCGGGTGGAGGGTTGACGAGTGCGCGACATCCGTGTAGGTTCGTTGCGGATTCTGGCACAGCGTTGCTGATAGTGCAATTCACGGACTGATGTCGTTCCTTCTCTCGTGTCCCTTCTGTGGCCCACGGCCCGTGGACGAGTACGCGTACTTCGGCGAGGTCACAACGCGTCCAGGTCCGTCTCCGACACTGCGTGAGCTGACCGACTACGTGTACTTCCGCGACAACGTCGCGGGCGTTCAGCGCGAGTGGTGGCAGCACCGCAGCGGGTGCGGTGAGTGGTTCCTCGCCGAGCGCGACACGCGCACGAACGAGGTCCTCGAGGTCATCCTCCCCGAGCCGAGCCGGACGTCACCGTTCGAAGGCGGTGTCGTTTTCGTTCGCCGGGTGGAAGGTCGACGGGTTTGAAGGCGACACGCTCGGCTCGGCGGCGTTCGCGGCCGGGAAACGCGTCTTCTCGCGCTCGTTCAAGTACCACCGGCCGCGCGGTCTGCTCTGATGCTCCGGTCACTGCCCGAACTGCCTCATGACGGTTGACGGTGTACCCAACGTCCGCGTCTGCACCGAGCCGATCCGCGAGGGCGCCGTCGTAGAGGGTCAGAACGTGCGCTGGTCGCTCGACTTCGACTTCATGTCCG
>JAERMP010000043.1 GCA_016844515.1 Thermoleophilia bacterium
CTACAACTGGGCGCAGTACGTGAACCCGAAGACGTACCCAGCCTTCACCAAGGCGACGGGGATCAAGGTCAAGAAGGGGTTCTACGACTCGAACGAGACACTGCACGCAAAGCTAAAGGCAGGGGCACGTGGCTATGACCTGATCGTCCCGACGGGCTACCTCACGAAGGTTCTGATCGCGGAGAAACTGCTCGAGCCTCTCGACTGGAAGCAGCTGCCGACGGTCAAGAAGAACGTCGACCCGAAGTTCCACAACACACCGGACGATCCCAAGAGCACGTACTCGGTCGTGAAGGATTGGGGGACGACCGGGTTCATGTATCGCACGGACAAGATCAAGGAGCGGCCGACAACCTGGAAAGAGTTCGTCGCGCTCACGAAGAAGTACTCGAAGACCACGATGGTCGACAGCTCGCCGGAGGTCGTGGGATCGATCGCGACCATGCTCGGCTACTCGTACAACACGGAGAACCAGAAGGAGCTCGACGAGGTCAAGAAGGTGCTTCTCGACCTGAAGCCGCACATCGTCGCGCTCCACTCGTCGAACTACGACACCCTCATCGCCAGTGGCAAGGCGTGGATGGGCCTCGGCTGGAACGGCGACGGCCTCCTGCTGGCGTCGAAGGTGCCGGCCCAGTACATCGTGGCGAAAGAGGGCGGGGAGATCTGGATCGACTACTACAACATCCCCGTGGGGGCGAAGAACCCGGACGCCGCGCACGCCTGGATCGACTTCGTCTATCGGCCGCAGATCAACGGGCTCGAGACGTCGTACACCTACTACGGGTCGCCGCTCAAGCGGTCGCTGCTGAAGGGAACGGCGGCCAGCAAGCTGCTCAACGACAAGGTCGTCTTCCCGCCGCCGACGACCGTGAAGAAGCTCGAGTTCAACCAGGTGACGGCGAAGGGAACAAGGCTCCGGGAACGGATCTGGACGGAGTTCAAGGCCTCATAGTCGTTGGCTGACACAAAGGCCGAGGCGACCGAGCACCGGCGCGGGGAGACCCGCGCCGGTGCCGGCGGTCCGCGGTACCCCGGCTGGCTCGCCACACCGGCAGTTGCCTGGTACCTCGTCTTCTTTCTCGCCCCGCTGGCGTTCATCGCCGTCACGAGCTTCGGGGAGGTCGTCGGCTTCTCGGACGTCTCCTACACGTGGACGCTGGACAACTATCGCTATCTCTGGGATGACTTCTTCGGAGACTTCCACCTCTACCGAGACATCTTCCTCGAGACCTTCAAGCTGTCCGTCATCGGGACGCTGTCGACGCTCGTCATCGGCTTCCCGCTCGCCTACTACATCGCGCGCTACGCAAAGCACAAAACGCTGCTCCTGCTGCTCGTCATCGTCCCGTTCTGGACGAGCTTTCTCATTCGCGCCTATGCCTGGCTCATCATTCTCGACCCGGAGTTCCCGGTCTTCCGCGCGCTCGGCATGTCCGGATTCGTCGAGAGCCATGAGCTCCTGTTCACGCCGAAGGCGGTCTACATCGGCGTCGCCTACAACTACCTGCCCCTGATGGTGCTGCCGCTCTACGCGGCGCTCGAGCGAATCGACTGGTCGTTGGTCGAGGCCGCGCAGGACCTCGGTGACCCGCCTTGGCGGGCGTTTCGCCGGATCACGCTGCCGCTGGCGCTCCCAGGTGTCCTTGTGGGCTCGCTGCTCGTCTTCATCCCGCTGATGGGCGAGTACATCATCCCGGTGATCCTCGGCGGCAACAAGACGTTCTACGCAGGCAACCTCATCGCCCAGCAGTTCCTCGAATCGCGTGACTGGCCGCTCGGCTCCGCGCTCGCGATGGTTGTCATCGGTGCCTTGACGATTGCGCTCCTCGTGTATGCGAGAGTCCTTGGCCGACAGGAGCAGCAAGGATGATGGGCAGACGCCTTCTTGGCGGGTACGCCATCCTCGCGTACATCTTCCTGTACGCGCCGATCGCCGTGGTCGTCGTGTTCGCCTTCAATGGCGGTCGCGACGTCCTCTACTGGCAGGGGTTCTCGACGAAGTGGTTCGAAGAGGCTCTGAAGACTCCGGAGATCACGAACGCGTTGAAGCTCAGCATCCTGATCGCGCTCGGCAACGCGCTCGTTGCGTGTGTCCTCGGGACGATGCTCGCTCTGGCGCTGCCGCGGATGCGACCGTGGGTTCGGACGCCGATCGACGCCCTCGCGTACATGACGCTGGTCACCCCCGAGATCGTCTTCGCGATCGCCGCTCTCGTCTTCTTCGTGCAGGCCGGCAGCCGGCTGGGGATCGAGAGCCCGCTCGGCTGGCACACGATCCTCATCGCCCACGTGGTCTTCAATGCCTCGGTCGTCGCGCTCGTCGTCCGCGCCCGCTTCGTCTCGATGGGGCAACAGCTCGAGGAGGCCTCGTTCGACCTCGGAGCAGGGCCGCTCTCGACATTTCGGCAGGTCACACTTCCGCGGCTGGCGCCGGCCATCCTCGCCGGAGGGCTGCTCGCCTTCACCTTCTCGTTCGACGACTTCATCACGTCGTTCTTCGTGACGGGAATCGAGTCGGAGACACTCCCCATCTACATCTGGGGGCAGCTTCGGTTCGGCGTCACGCCGGCGATCAACGCGACGGCCGCGATGATGCTGGCCTTCACGCTCGTGACGGTCGTCATTGCCTACCTCGTACTCAGGCGCTCCGGACAGGAGCGCGAGAGCGCGACGCTACCCGGCGTCTGAGAGCGCAGGTACCAGCGCTCGGGCTCGGCGCGCACTTGCGACGCCTATGGTCGCCAGCGACGTAAGCCCGGCGACGGTGAAAGCGAGCGTGGTCCCGCCGATGCTGGCTAGCCATCCTGCGAAGAGCCCTCCGACCGGGGCGAGGCCGAGGAATGCGAAGAGGTAGAGCCCGATCAGCCGTCCGCGCAGGTGATCGGGCGCGCCGAGCTGGACGAGCGCATTCGCATTCGCGGTGAACAGCGTGAAGGAGATCCCGATGCCGCAAAGGAGGACGCCTGCGAGGAGGGCGTTCTGGACCGGCGCGAGCGCGAGTGCCAGTACGCCAAACGCGGTAGTCCCGGTTGCGAACAGGCGCCAACTCGCTTCCCGGAACGACGCCGTAGTGAGAGCGCCGACGAGAGCACCCAGGCCGAACGAGGCAGAGAGAAGGCCGAATCCCTCTGGCCCCACGTGGAGGGTGTCAGCGGCAAGCAGGGGAACGAGCACGTGGAAATTGAAACCGACGGTGCTTACGACGGTGACGACTCCCAGGATCGATCGGAGCTGCGGGTCGCCCCAGACGAACTCGAAAGCGCGGCGTAGTCCGTCGACGATCCGCGTGGAGGGATCGCGCTCGACGGGGAAGAGCTCGTCGCCGCGAACGATCGCCAATGCAGCGAGCACGGCGAGGAAGCTGAACGCGTTGATGACGAAACAGACGCCGGTTCCGGCCGCGGCGATGATCACCCCTGCGATCGCCGGTCCGATGATCCGTGAGCCGTTGAAGAGGCCGGTGTTGAGAGCGACTGCGTTCGGCAGCTCGCGCCGCCCGACCAGCTGGAAGGTGAGCGACTGCCGTCCCGGCGCGTCGAACGCGAGGGCGATTCCGCCGAGTGCGGCGAGCACGTAGACGATGGGCAGCGTCGCCGTTCCGGTCAGCGTCACGACGGCCAGCGCGATCGAGATCACCATTGCTGCCGCCTGCGTTCCCATTACGAGCTTGCGGGTCTCGAGTCGATCGGCTACTACGCCCGCGGCCAGGCTGAACAGCGTGAACGGGACAAAACGCCAGAACGCCAGCGCGCCCACGGCGAGCGGAGAGCCGGAGAGCTCGAGCACGAGCCACGCGAGCGCGACGTTCTGCATCCACGTTCCGGCGAGCGAGACGACCTGGCCAGCGAAGAAGATCCGGTAGTTCCGGTGCCGTCGCAGGCTGCGGAACGTGCGCGTGCGTGCGATCGCGAGGGGCGTCATGCGTCGTCTCCGAGCAACCGCTGAAGCGCCGGAATCGCGCTCTCGACCGCCGCGAGCTCGGCGGGCTCGAGCGTCCCCAATCGGTCCGTGAGCCAGGTCGTGCGCCGGGCTCGCACACGTCTGAGGAGGCGCGTTCCCTCGTCCGTGAGCCGGAGCCCCACGCGACGCCGATCCTCGCTCGAGCGGACGCGCTCGATCAGTCCAGCGCGCTCGAGGCGGTCGACGTGGCCGGACAAGGCGGGAGGCGAGATGCCCTCTTCCGCGGCCAGCTCGGCGAGTGAAAGCCCAGGGCTGCGTTTCACCAACCAGAGCAGCGTTGCCTGGCGTGCCGTGACTCCCAGTTGCTCGGTCTCCTTACGGAGCTCGCGTGCGAGCCGGAGGAGCACGGGGCGAAGCTCAGCAGCTACGGCGTCGGTGCTAAGGATAACGTCACTAATCATTAACTTGACTAAGGATAGCTGACAGGGTGAGCGTCAGGGCGACGCGTATCGTTCGAGCCATGAGCGACCCTGCTCCCAGCAGGCGACTCGACGGCAGTGCGGTTCTTGCCGACTCCCTTGTCCGCGAGCTACTCGATGCGCGACTGATCGGCGTTCTCGCCACCCTCGATCCCATCCGTTCGATCCACGCCGTTCCGATGTGGTACGCAGCTGATGAGGGCTGCGTCCTCCTCGCGACGGGTTCGCGTCGTCGAAAGGTGCGGAATCTGCAGATCGATCCACGCGCGACGCTGGTCGTGCACGATTCTCGCCCCGGTTTCGAGGTGTGCGGCACGTCGATCGCGGGGCGGGTGGAGATCGTGCAAGGGCTCGAAGTGCGCGGTCTCGTCGATCGCGTGCACGGCAGGTACGTCGCCGAGGGTGCCCACGAGGATCCGGCCGTGCGCGAGTTCTTTGTTTCCGACGACGTCGCGTTGCGCTTGCGGCCCGTGACGGCGCTGACCTGGGACGAGCGAGGGAGCTTGGCCAGCGAGGCGTTGCAAGCACGGGGCGAAGCTCTGCCGCTCGTCCCCACCGATCCGCGGAGGTAGTGCAGCCCCCTCGGTCGAGTGAACTTTCGGAGGGGCCATTGACCGCAGCGCCTGCGCTTCTACGGTGCGAGCGATGGCTCGTCGTCGTCGCACCCTCGTATTCGTGCTGCTTGCGCTCCCGCTCGTGTGTGCTCCCATCGGCCTCGCGGTGGGAAAGCCGTCGGAGACGCTCGATGGAACGCTCCGCACCTGGCACGGAGACACGTTCACCACCCCGGTCGGTGTGGGCGCAGGCGTCGACACGACCGTTGCGGGTGTCGTTCCGCTCGAAACAGCCGACGCGAGTGTCCATGCACTCGCTGGCAAGAGAGTGCGCGCTCGCGGGCAGTGGCGCGCGAACGGCGTCTTCGCGGCCAACGAAGGCGTTCAGGCCGCAGGCGAAGTTGTCGCGGCGGCAGCGACGGGCACGAAATCGGTCGCGGTCCTGCTCTTCAACTTCTCGAACTCGACGGCGCAGCCGTGGACCCCCACAGCCGTCCGCGGGGTCGTCTTCGACAACACGAACTCCGTCGACGAGTACTACCGCGACGCGTCCTATGGCCTGCTTGCTCTGAGCGGCGATGTCTTCGGTTGGTACACGATCGATTCGTCTAACGCCGGCTGCGCCTACACGACCTGGGCGAACGAGGCCCGGGCGAAAGCCGCCGCGGCGGGCGTCTCGCTCTCGGGCTACCAGTACACGGTCTACGCGTTCCCGCAGGCGTCGAGCTGCGGGTGGGCGGGCCTCGCGTACCTCCCTGGAACGGGGAGCTGGATCAATGGCGCGATGACGCTAAGGGTCGTGAGCCACGAGCTCGGCCACAACTTCGGTGTTCACCACGCGAGCACCCTCGCGTGCTCGAGCGGTGGAGTCCCGTCGACGTTCACAGGGACGTGCACCCAGAGCGAGTACGGCGACCCGTTCACTGTCATGGGAGGTGCGCAAACCCGGCATCACAACAACTGGCACCGGGCTCAACTCGGCTGGAACTCGGATACACAGACGGTGACGACGAGCGGGACGTACCTGCTCACGCCTGCCGAGCTCACCGGAACTCCACGGATGCTGCGAGTGGCTCGCGGGGACGGGACTTACCTCAATCTCGAGTTCCGCCAGCCGTGGGGGATATTCGACAATTTCTCGGCAGGCGATTCGGTCGTCAACGGTGTCTCCATCCGCATCGCGCCGTCCACCTCGAGCCTCGTGCAATCGAAGCTCGTGGATGCGAACCCGAGCACGTCGAGCTTCTCGGACGCTGCGCTCGCCCTCGGTCAGGCCGTGACTGACCCGCTCACCAATGTTTCGATCACGACGCTCTCGGTCGGCCCGGCCGGTGCCTCCGTCTCCATCCAGTTCGTCGCCGATACGCAGCTGCCCAGTGCGCCTGGCTCGCTGAACGCGACGCCGTCCGGTTCCACGGCCGTGCAGCTCAGCTGGACAGCCGCGACAGACAACGTGGGCGTCACCGGGTATCGCGTCTATCGCGGCGCCACGCTCGTGGGTACGACAAGTGCGCTCGCTTACCTCGACTCCGGCCTCCAGCCGCAGACGCAGTACGCCTACGAGGTGCGCGCGTACGACGCCGCGGGGAACGTCGGGCCCGCAGCCGTCGCCAGCGCGACGACACCGGGTGCCGACACCGCCTCCCCCTCGGTTCCGACTGGCTTGAAGGCGACCGTCAAGAAGGGTCGGAAGGTCGTTCTCTCCTGGAACGTTTCTACCGACAACGTTGGTGTCGCGGGGTACGACGTCTATAGGGGTGGCGTGAAAGTGGCCGGGCCGTCCGGGCCGACGTATTCCGATCGACCCGGGCGTGGCACGTTCACGTACCAGGTGCGAGCGCGCGACGCCGCCGGCAACGTCAGCGACCTCTCGGCTGGCATCGTCGTTACGACGTAGTCGGCTCCAGGTCTTCGCGTGTCGCGGTTCTCTCCTCCTCTGGAGGCTCGCCCCCGAGCTCGGGCCGGTCGAACGTGAGCACGTAGCCGACGACAGACGCAAGGACGATCAGCGGGATCAGCACCGGACTCGCGAAGAACGCCACGAGCACGGCGACGAACACCGGGAGTCGCATGATGGCAACGGCGGCGCCCGCCATTCCGCACCCCACGGCGACCGCGAGCGGGACGCGCTCGAATACGTCGGTCGTGATGAAACCCACGGTTGAACCGATGAAGAGCACCGGGAAGATGCGTCCGCCGCGGAAGCCCGTCTCGAGGCAGAGCGCAAAGGCGAGGACCTTGCCGCCGAGGATGAGCAACAGCGCGCCGGCACCGTACGCCTCCGGGTGGTCGAGCAGCACCTCGAGCTCGTGCTCGCCGGAGAAGAGTGTCTCCTCACCGGCGACGAGCGCGATCACTCCGATGCCGATTCCTCCTAGCGTTGCCTTGAGGACGGTTCGGCCGGCTATCGGCACGAAGAGCCGCTGGACGCCACGCAGAGCGGCGATGACGAGCAGCCCGACAGCGGCGGCTGCTGCCGCGACGGCGAGAGCCTCGAAGACATGTGCGAGCTCGACGGCCGCGTAGCTCGGAAGGTTGATCTCGAGCAGCGGTCCGTTGAGGATCGCATCGAAGGTCAGAAGCCCGACTACAGAAGCGACGAGAACCGGGATCAGGAAGACGTAGAGATTGTGGCCCGTGACCTGTGTCACTTCGAGGGTCATCACCGCTGGGGCGAGCGGAGAGCCCAGAAGGCCAGAGAGGAGTGAGCCGACTCCGGACATCCCGAACACCTTCCCGAGCTCGGCTCGCTTCAAGCGATCTGCGAGCACAGTGCCGACCGCGAGGGCGACGGCGAGCAAGGCCGCCTCGGGGCCGAGGCTCGCCCCGGCGACGAGCGACACGAGGCTCACGAGAACCATCCCGGCCGCGTGACTGGCCGGAACCTGCTCGAGCCCGATCCCGTGGCCTTCCGCGGGGCTCGGGCCGCCTTTCCCGGGAACGACTCGCAGGAGGATGCCGACTGTTAGTCCCCCGAGAGTCGTGACCGCGAGCGCGTACCACGAGTAGGGGTCTAAACCGAGCTCCTCGGGAATCGTTTCCCAGACCACGTCTCTGAGCCCGGAGTACGTGCCGAGAAACGCAAGGGTCGCGAGCGCGATCACGACGGCGATCGCCGAGGCGAGCAGCAGCAGCCCGAGATACGTGCGCGTGCGCAGGTGAATGGCTGCCGCTTCCATCGGGCGGCGGGAGCCTACCGCCGCTAGGACCTGGGTTCGGCCTCGAGCTTGTAGCCGACGCCGTAGCGCGTGTGGATGAAGACGTGTCGTTTCGCGCGGCGGTCGATCTTCTCTCGCAGCTTGCGGACGAAGACGTCCACCGTGCGGTCGCGGTGCGTCGCTCGGCGACCCCAAACCCGCTGCAGGAGCTCGTCGCGTGTGAGCACCCGACCCTGCTCGCGCGCAAGGGTGTAGAGGAGACGGAACTCGGTTGGCGTGAGCTCGGCGCTCACGCCGTCGACGTACGCCTGCACGTTGTTCGGGTCGAGGCGGAGCTCCTCGATCACGATCGGGTCGCCGCGGCGGGGCTCGGCCTCGCTCACACCACGGCGCGCGGCGGCGCGAACGCGCGCAGCGAGCTCCTTCATCGAGAACGGCTTGACGAGGTAGTCGTCGGCTCCGATCTCGAGCGCGTGCACACGATCGTGCTCGGTGCCTCGGGCCGATACGACCACGATCGGCGTTCCGATCCCCTCGCCTCGGGCCTGCTCGATCACTCTCCAGCCGTCGATCCCCGGGAGCATGAGGTCGAGCACGCAGACGTCAGGGCGCTCGTAGCGCAACCGCGCGAGGCCGGTCTCTCCGTTGGCGACACCCACCGCATCGAAGCCGGCCGTCTCGAGGTGACGGGCCATGCCCCGGGCGATGATGTCGTCGTCCTCGATGATCAGGACCTTCGCCATGCAGTCACACGATAGTTGCCTCTCCCGGGGGCGACGGGGGCCGCAAGGTGGTTACCGACTGGTAACCAGGTGGTGAATGGGGTCTGACCCGGGGTCAGACCCCGGGTCATGTCCTATTCGTCCGCTTCAGCGTCTGCGTCCGCGTTCTCGCCCTCGTCCTGATCAGCGGTTGGCGCTTCCACGACCTCGACCTTCTCGCATCCGACGAGCTGCGTTCGCGGCCGCTCGGAGCGGAGGACGAACGCCTTGTCGTTCCCCGGCCCACAGTTGAGGAGGTCGGGGTCGCCGTCGGGCGCGAGCGCGTGCAGCTCGTCGTTCCCGCTCCCGCCGAAGACACGATCTGCGCCCCAGCCGCCGAAGAGCGAGTCGTTGCCGTCGTTACCGGATACGGAATCGGCTCCCCTGTTCCCCGCCGCGCGGTCATTGCCGTCGCCGCCAACCACTTCGTCCGAGTCGGAGCCACCGTACAGACGGTCGTTCCCGTTGCCGCCGGCAATCACATCGTTTCCGCGGCCGCCGTACACGAGGTCGTTCCCGTCGGCGGCACGGGTTCCGTCGTTCCCGGATCCCGCCCGCACGTCGTCCGCGCCGCCGCGCGCGTAGACGGCGTCGTTCCCGGCGAATGCGTGGATCTGATCCGCGTGCTCCGTTCCGCGGAGCACGTCATCGCCGGGTGTCCCGTTGATCACGGCTGCCATGGCCGCTCCGGTGAGCCCGAGCGCTCCCGCTGCGGCCATGACCGCGAATACCTTGCGTCTCATCGTCTCTCCTTCCGTCGAGGGGACAGTTGGATTGACGAACATGTGAGTTTGGTGGGAGTGAGCACGAGGAAAGCGATGCGCAAGTCTTCTGTTAGAACCATGTGAGATGGACGCCGATTCGATACGCGGCCGCACGCTCGTCGAGGAAAGCCGCGAGGCCGTCGTCGTCCTCGACGACGCCGACCGCGTCGTGCTCGCCAGCCGCCGGGCGCGGCAGGCGATCGACGGTATCCGCGAGGGCGAGCCGCTACCGGCCGACCTGCTGACAGGCGAGCGCGGAGTGATCCCGTTCGTCGTCCCGTACGAGGTCGACGGTCAGCGCGAACGGCTCGTGTATCTCTCGCGCGAGGGTGACCTCGCGGCCTACGAAGAGCTTCGCTCGGGCTTCACAGCGGCGGTATCGCACGAGCTGCGGACACCTCTCGCTCGGTTGCTCACGCTGCTCGAGACCGCGACGCTGCCGGGCGAAGACGTCGCTGCGCTAGTCGACCAAGCGCAGCGGGAGATCGAGCAGATCACCGAGTTGATCGATGAGGTCTTGTTTCTCAGCGAGCTCGAATCGGGGGGCCGGGTGGTAGCGCTCGGTGCTACGGCCGCTCGACCCGTGCTCGAGGAGGCGCTACAAGAGCTCGAGGAGCGTGCGGCGAGAGCCGGGGTGGAGCTTCGACTCGACTGCGACGCACGCGTCGAGCTCGGGATCCGACCGAGGATGCTGCGCGTCGTCGCGAGGAACCTCGCTGAGAATGCGATCCGCTACGCGGGCCCTGGGACGACGTTCGCGCTTGCGGTCGAGACGGGCACCGACGGATCGGTCACCCTCATCGGACGCGACGACGGCATCGGCGTAGAGGAGTCCGAGCTGCCTCGGCTCTTCGAGCGGTTCTATCGCGCGGACCGGGCCCGTGCTTCGCGAGGAACCGGGCTCGGCCTCGCCATCGTGAAGCACATCGTGACGCAGGCTGGCGGAATGGTCGAGGCACGCGGCGCGCGCGGTCGCGGGCTCGAGGTTCGCTGCGAGTTCCCGCGGCCGGCGTAGCGGTTTACCAGACTTTCACCGCATCTTCACCAGTGGACCTCCCGCGGCACGACACGTGCCCGGGACACTGGCGGCATGAGAAAAAGCATTCTCGCTGCACTCTTCCTGTCCGTTGCGACCCTCGCGCTCGTCGCAGCCGGCTGCGGGGGCGGCGACTCGAGCAGCGGCGTCATCACGGCGGACGGCTCCAGCACGGTCGCGCCGTTCACGACCAAGGCAGCCGAGGACTTCAAAGCTTCCGGCGGAGTCGACGTCACCGTGGGGATCTCAGGAACGGGCGGAGGCTTCGAGCGCTTCTGCGTTGGCGAGACCGACATCTCCGACGCCTCGCGCGCGATCAAGAACGAGGAGGCCGCAATCTGCGCGGAGAACGGCGTCGAGTTCGTCGAGCTCCAGGTTGCGACCGATGCGCTGACGAATGTCGTCAACCCCGAGAACGACTGGGCGACGTGCCTCACGGTCGAGCAGCTCAACGCGATCTGGAAGCCGGGCTCCAAGGTATCGAGCTGGAGTCAGATCGATCCTTCGTACCCCGACGTTCCCCTCAAGCTCTACGGCGCCGGTACGGACTCGGGCACATTCGACTACTTCACGGACGCCATCAACGGCGAGGAGGGCGCGAGCCGTTCGGACTTCTCGGCGACTGAGGACGACAACGTCACGGTGCAGGGCGTCTCGGGGGACAAGGGTGCTCTCGGGTACTTCGGGTTCTCGTACTTCGAGGAGAACCAGGACACGCTCACGGCGCTCGACGTCGACGGCGGCGCGGGCTGTGTCGCACCGAGCGTCGAGGCGGCCCAGGACGGCTCCTACACGCCACTCGCGCGTCCGCTCTTCATGTATGTGAAGACAAGCTCGCTCGCTGAAACGGAGGGGCTGGCCGACTTCATCCGCTACACGCTCGAGAACGAGCAGACGATCGCCGAAGAAGCGCAAGTCGTGCCGCTGAGCCAAGAGCAGATCGACGAGCAGTTGCAGAAGTTCGAGGACGCAACCGCGTAGTGACGTCGGCGGACGCCACCGTCGCACGGTCTGCGGCCATCGCGCTCCCTCGCAAGAAGATCCGCTGGGGCGAGCAGCTGGTGCACGCGGTCCTGTTCGTCGCGGCCGCCATCTCGGTCCTCACAACGGTCGGGATCGTTCTTTCACTGCTCCTGCCCGCGATCGAGTTCTTCCGCGAGGTGAGTCCGGTGGACTTCTTTAC
>JAERMP010000183.1 GCA_016844515.1 Thermoleophilia bacterium
ATACGTCCCTGGCCACGTGGAGGAGACGCATCGGCAGCGGGATCGCGTCGCCGCGGGCGGCCGGGAAGCCTCGTCCGTCCCAGCGCGCGAAGACGTACTCGAGCGCCGCCTGGATGCTCGAGCCGAGGTCGAGCCACCCTGCGAACCGCTGCGCCACCTCGCACATCGTCGCGAACGCGTCACGGGCCCTCGGGCCGGCGTTGGCGATGGCCTCCTCGATCATCGCGGCGCGGACCTCCGGGGGACGGCCGGCCCCGACGTGGGCCCGGTAGAACGACAGGACCTCCGCGGGGTTGGTCGTGTCGATGAGGAAGAACGCGGCTCTGTGCGCGATGTCGTCGCCGAACAGCTGCGCCGCCTCGTGCCCGTTCGACGTGCACCCGGAGGCGTGGAGGAGCGCGACGTAGTACGTGTCCGCGAGCTCCTGCGCCGATGCTCCGGCGAGCTCGCCGAGACGGACCGCGAGCACGGCGGTGCGCAACGCGTGCTCGAGCGGCTGCCCGGTGCCGAGGTCGGTCGCGAGCGAGAGGGCACCAACCACCTCGGCAGCGCGGATCGGTCGCTCGCCTGTAGGCAGCACTGCTGCGACTGCTCCGGGATCCTCCGCCGCCACGTCGGGATCCTAGTCCCGGTTGCACGGGCAAGAGGTCGCGAGAGCCTCGGTTGTGCCAACTCCAACTCCAGCTTTGGTTGAGGCAAGCCTTGGCTTTCGACTCATCCTCACTCCCTGTCGACACAGGTATCGACGGTCTGACTCGATCGGCGTAGGATCATCGGATGCGTCTGTCGCCGTCTGAGCAGGAGAAGCTGCTGCTCGCCGTCGCGGGGATGGTGGCGCGGGAGCGTCGCGCGCGCGGAGTGAAGCTGAACGAGCCAGAGTCGGTTGCTCTCCTCTCGTGTTGGGTGCTCGAGGCGGCGCGCGACGGGCGCGGCGTCGAAGAGCTGATGCAGGCCGGCCGCGAGGTCCTGCAGCGTGAAGACGTGATCGAGGGCGTCCCCGAGCTGGTCGACGAGGTACAGATCGAGGCGACCTTCCCGGATGGGCGCAAGCTCGTGACCCTCCACCAGCCGATCCAATGATTCCTGGCGAGGTTCGTGTAGCCGCAGGAGAGCTCGAGCTGAACGCGGGCCGCGACCGGCTGACGCTGCGGGTCGTCAACACCGGCGACAGGCCGATCCAGGTCGGCTCACACGTCCACTTCGCCCAGTCGAATCCTGCTCTCGCGTTCGAGCGGGAGAAGGCGCGGGGCTTCCGGCTCAACGTGCCGGCAGGTACCTCGGTTCGCTTCGAGCCAGGTGCGGAGCGGGACGTCGAGCTTGTGGCGCTGGCCGGGCGGCGGCGCGTGCCCGGGCTGCGGCTCGAAGGGACCCTCGAGTGAGGATCTCGCGCGACCGGTACGCCGCGCTGTACGGCCCGACCGCGGGTGACCAGATCCGGCTCGCCGACACCGACCTCTGGATCGAGGTCGAGCGCGACGACTGCGTCGGCGGAGACGAAGCGGTCTTCGGCGGCGGCAAGACGATCCGCGAGTCGATGCAGCAGGGCGTGACGACGCGCGCCGAGGGGGCGCCCGACCTCGTGATCACGAACGCCGTCGTGCTCGACCACTGGGGTGTCGTGAAATGCGATATCGGAGTCCGCGACGGCCGCATCGTGGCGCTCGGCAAGGCCGGCAACCCGGACATCGCCGACGGCGTCCACACGGAGCTCCGCATCGGCCCGAGCACCGAGATTCTCGCCGGCGAGGGGCGCATCGTCACCGCCGGCGGCGTCGACTGCCACGTCCACTTCATCTGCCCGCAGATCGTCGGCGAGGCGGTCGCCTCCGGGATGACGACGCTGATCGGCGGCGGCACCGGGCCGGCCGAGGGCACGAAGGCGACGACATGCTCGCCGGGCGAGCACGCGCTGGCGGCGATGCTGGTAGCGCTCGACGACAGCCCGGTGAACGTGCTGCTGCTCGGGAAGGGCAACACGGTGTCGAGCGAGGCGCTCTGGGAGCAGCTGCGCGGCGGCGCGGGCGGGTTCAAGCTGCACGAGGACTGGGGCTCGACGCCGGCGGCGATCGACGCGTGCCTGCGCGTCGCCGACGAGAGCGGCGTCCAGGTCGCGATCCACACCGACACGCTCAACGAGACCGGCTTCCTCGAGTCGACGGTCGAGGCGATCGGCGGCCGGACGATCCACGCGTACCACACCGAGGGCGCCGGCGGCGGCCACGCGCCGGACATCATCCGGATCGCGTCCTTCCCGAACGTCCTGCCCTCGTCGACGAACCCGACCCGCCCGCACACGGTAAACACCGTCGCGGAGCACCTCGACATGTTGATGGTCTGCCACCACCTGAACCCGCGCGTGCCGGAGGATCTCGCCTTCGCCGAGAGCCGGATCCGCGCCACGACGATCGCGGCCGAGGACGTCCTCCACGACCTCGGCGCGATCTCGATCATCGGCTCCGACTCGCAGGCGATGGGCCGCGCCGGCGAGACGATCCTCCGCACCTGGCAGACAGCGCACGTGATGAAGGCCCGCTTCGGGCGGGGGGACGGGCGGGCCGACAACGCGCGCGCCCGCCGCTACGTCGCCAAGTACACGATCTGCCCGGCGGTCGCGCACGGGATCGCCGCCGAGGTCGGCTCGGTCGAGGTCGGGAAGCTCGCCGACCTCGTCCTCTGGGACCCGCGGTTCTTCGGCGTTCGGCCGCACGTCGTCGTCAAGGGCGGCTCGATCGCGTGGGCGCCGCTCGGTGACCCGAACGCGTCGATCCCGACACCGCAGCCGGTACTCGGCCGGCCGATGTTCGCCGGCTCGGGACGGGCGGCAGCCGAGGCGTCGCTGGCCTTCGTCGCACCGGCCGCGCTCGAGAACGGGATCGCGGATCGGCTCGCGCTGCGACGGCGGGTCACCGCGGTCGCGAACACCCGTGCAATCGCAAAGGCCGACCTGCCCGAGAACACGGCATTGCCGGAGATCCGCGTCGAGCCGGACACGTTCCGCGTCTGGATCGACGGCGACGAGGTCGAGCCGCAGCCCGCGGCCGAGCTGCCCATGGCGCAGCGCTACTTCCTCTTCTGACCGTGTCCGTCTCGCGTCTGCTGCTCAGCGACGGCCGCTTCCCGGCCGGCGGCTACGCGCACTCCGGCGGTCTCGAGGCGGCGGTCGGCGAGGGGCTCGGCGTCGAGGACGTGCCGCTCTTCCTGGCCGGGCGGCTGAGGGGAGTCGCAGCGCCCGAAAGCCGGCTCGCCGTCGCGGCCGGCCGCGCCGCACGTCGGGACGAGCTCGAGACGCTGCTCTCACTCGACGTGGAAGCGGAGGCGCGCTGCCCGAGCCCGCCGCTCCGCGCGATCGCGCGCCGCCTGGGCGCGCAGCTGCTACGAAGCGCGGCGGTCGTCTGGCCGGGAGGCCTGATCGGCAGGTACCGAGACACAAGCGAGTCGACGCCGCGGCCGGTGGCGTTTGGCGTCGTCGCCGCTCAGGCGGGACTCGACGACTTCGAGTTGGCACAGGCGTATCTGTACGAGGACGCCGCGACGGTGGCCGCAGCCGCGGTGAAGCTCCTGCCGGTCGACTCGGCGACGACGGGTCGCTGGCTCGTGGAGGCGGGCCTGCTGCTAGACCGCCTGGCGCACGAGGCCTCCGTCGGGACAGACAATCCGCGCGAGCTGCCGGGCGGCTTCGCGCCGACGCTCGAGTTGCGGTCGCTCGCGCACGAAGCACGCGAGGGGAGGCTCTTTGCCTCCTGACCGCGCGCTTCGAGTCGGGATCGGCGGCCCGGTCGGCTCGGGCAAGAGCTCGCTTGTCGCCGCTCTCTGCCGCGCGACGCTCTCTTCCTGCGCCGCACGGGCGTACTCCCCCCGGAGCGCATCCTCGCCGTGGAGACCGGCGGCTGCCCTCACACTGCGATCCGCGACGACGTGTCGGCCAACCTCGAGGCGGTCGCCGAGCTCGAGCGCGACGGCCCGCTCGACGTCGTCCTGATCGAGAGCGGCGGTGACAACCTGACAGCGATCTTCAGCCCGGCGCTCGCGGACGTACAGATCTTCGTCATCGACGTCGCGGGAGGCGACGACATCCCGCGCAAAGGCGGTCCCGGCATCGTCCGCAGCGACCTGCTGGTCGTGAACAAGGAAGACCTGGCGGAGCTCGTCGGCTCCGACCTCGAGCGCATGCGTGTCGACGCCCGCGACAAGCGCGGCAGCCGTCCCGTGCGGTTCCTCTCGCTGCGTCTGGATCCGCAGGCAGGCCCGGTGGCCGCCTGGCTGCGTCAGCAAGTCGCCACGTACCGGGCGGGAGAGCTCGCGCCGCCGCACGATCACGATCATGACCACCACCACGAGCACACGCACTAGACCGCCGACGGCGCACACCGGCCGGCTCCGGATAGTCGTCGAGTGCCGCGGCGATCGCTCGGCGGTGGTCTGCGCCGAAGGACATGTCCCCTACGCCGCCCGCCTTGCGCCCGCACGCCCAGGCTGGGCGCGCGTCGTCCTCGTCCAGACGATCGCCGGCCCGCTGGCGGGAGACCGAACGACGATCGAGGTCGAGATCGGCGAGGGCGCAGCGCTCGAGCTCGTCACGAACGCCGCCACGGTCGCCCTCCCCTGCTCCTCGCCGGCCCGGCACGAACTGCGCTGCGAGCTGGCCGGGAGCGCCAGGCTCGCCTGGCTCCCCGAGCCCGTGATCCTCGCCGCCGGGTGCGATCTCGAGGCCTCGATCGACCTGCGGCTCGATCACGGCGCGGCAGCCCTCACTCGCGAGCTCGTCGTTCTCGGCCGCCACGGCGAGCAGCCGGGCCGGTACCGATCGAGCCTTCGCTGCGAGCTCGGCGGCCGCCCACTCTTGCACGACGCCGTCGAGATCGACCCAGACGGCCTCGCGGTCGGGTCCGCGGCCATCCTCGACAGCGCGAAAGCCTGCGCCTCGCTCGCCCTCCTGGGCATCGAGCCCCAACAGCCGGCCGACCCCGACGAGCTGGCACTCGCCCGACCCGGCCGGGTGCTGCGCGCCCTCGACCGTGGTACCGCGTCCCTCCGCCAGCGGCTCGCAGCGCCGGAGGCCGCGTACCTCGACGCCTTGGCCTCTCCGGTCGGGCTGCCGGTCACGTGAGTTAGCCGGCGTGCCCGCATCGGGCGAGCAAACTCCGGCCGCGCAGACTCTCGAGCCCGCGTAAGGGTTCAGGTCACGTATCGACGGGGTGCCGCCGCCCGCCTGGCGCGAGCCCCACGAGGTCGAGGGCCCAGTCGACGGACGCGATCTCGTCGCTCGTCAGCATCCCGGCCGGTCGGCCCAGGCGGCGCCGGTCGACGGCGCGTAGCTGCTCGACCATGAGGAAGACGGAGATATCTCGCGCCACGTGCAGGAGCAGCATCGGCAACGGGATCTCGTCGCCGCTGGCGACACCCGGGAATCCCAGCCCGTCCCAGCGCTCGAAAACGTGTTCGAGCGCTGCCTGGGTGCCCGAGCTGAAGCCGAGCCACCCGGCGAAACGTTGCGCCACCTCGCAGTGCATTGCCAACGTCTGACGGGCCACCGGAAGGCCGTGGGTGATTGCCTCTTCGACCATGGTGGCGCGGAGCTCCGGGGTGCGACCGAGGCCGACGTTCGACCTGAGGAACGCGAGAACCTCTGCGGGGTTGCCCGAGTCGACAAGCGCGAACACGGCCCTCGGCACGATGTCGTCGCCGTACAGCTGCGCAGCCTCGTGCCCGTCCGAGGTGCACCCCGAGGAGTGAAGGAGCGCGACGTAGTACGTGTCCACGAGCTGCTGCGCCGATGCTCCGGCGAGCTCGCCGAGACGGACTGCGAGCACAGCGGTGCGCAGAGCGTGCTCGAGCGGCTGCCCGGTGCCGAGGTCGGTCGCGAGCGAGAGGGCTCCCACCACCTCGGCAGCGCGGATCGGCTGCTCGCCGGAAGGCAGCCGTGCTGCGACTGCTCCGGGATCCTCCGCCGCCACGTCGGGATCCTATTCCCGGTTGCACGGGCAAGAGGTCGCGAGAGTCTCGGTTGTGGCAAGCCGAGCGATACGCCGCGCTGACCGTGTTGGCCGCGCTCATCGGGCACGAGTCGTCAGCCGCAAGCTCGCTGTGGGAATGGCGCTCACGGGAGCACGTGGCGTTGTACCCGCTCGAAACCTCCAAGCGACCCGGCGAGTGACGACCCCGACACACCTTGGGCGCTCGACTGTCGACACGGGATGCACATTGCGGCGAGAATGGGGCGAATGGCGAGGATCACGGCCGGCTCTGTGCCGTCTGAGCGTTATCGAGAGCTGACGCCCGAATCGCGCGCCCTGTGGGAGCGGGCCGAACGATCGCTCCCGGGCGGAAACTCCCGGACGACGATCTTCCACGATCCCTATCCGATCTACGCCGCTCGCGGGGACGGATGTCGCGTGACCGACGTCGATGGGGTCGAGCGCATCGACTTCATCAACAACTACACATCGCTGGTCCTGGGTCACTGTCACCCCCGCGTCGTCGAAGCCGTACAGCACCAGGCCGCCCGACTCATGAGTGCGGCCACGGCGAGCGAGCTCGAGGTGGAGATGGCCGAGCGCATCCGCGAGCGGTTGCCGAGCGTCGAGCTCGTGCGCTTCGCCAACTCGGGCACCGAAGCGACCATGTTGGCGATGCGTGCGGCGCGCGCGTTCACGGGCCGAACGACCATTGCGGTGTTCGCCGGCGCGTACCACGGCACCCACGACTACGCCGTGAGCATCCCCGCGTCGTCTCACGATACGCCAGGCGGCATGGGCATTCCCGAGGCGGTCGCCGATTCGATCGTGGTGGCACCTTTCAACGACGTCGAGACGACGCGGGCGCTTCTGGAGCCGCGCCTCGACGAGCTCGCGGCGGTCATCGTCGAGCCGGTCCTGGGCGCGGCTGGCGTGATCCCTGCGGAGACTGGCTTCCTCGCGTTCCTTCGGGAGCTCACGAGGGAATCGGGTTCACTCCTCGTCTTCGACGAAGTGATCTCGTTCCGGATCGGGTACAACGGCGCCCAGGGCCTGTACGGCATCACCCCAGACCTGACGACGCTCGGCAAGATCATCGGCGGCGGGCTTCCCGTCGGCGCGTTTGGTGGGCGAGCCGACGTGATGACGCTCTTCGACCCCCGCCGTCAGCCACATCTCGCCCACGGCGGCACGTTCAATGCCAACCCGCTCTCGATGGCAGCGGGTCTCGCGACACTCGCCGAGCTGTCGTCCGAGACGTACGCCGAGCTCGAGACGCTTGCAGTCGAGTTGAAGACGAAGCTCGAGCGATTGTTCGCGGACAAGAACCTGCCAGCCTGCATCACCCAGATCGGGTCTCTCTTCAACATCCACTTCTCCGACGGAAACGTGCGCAGCAACGACGATGTCCTGGCAGCGGACAAGACTCTCCTGCGCGAGCTCCACCTCACGATGCTCGATCACGGGATCCTGTTCACCCCCCGCGGGATGGGCTGCCTCTCGACGCCGATGACGAGCGCCGAGGTAGACGCGTTCGTCGACGCGGCCCGCCAGGGACTCGAGGAGCTCGACCTCTCCTCTGCGAGGTAGCGCCGATCGAGGACGGCCTCTCGCGAGGGCCGACCTCGGGCTCGAGCACAGGTGGCTACGGCCGGTTCGCGGGCTGCCAGAGCGGCCGCGATGGTCAGCCTGGGACTGGAGCGAGCGCCACCAATCGTGACGTCGCCACACTGAGCGCCATGAGTGGACGATTACGAGCCGCGACCTCTGGAGCGGTAGCCGCGGCCCTGTGGGCACTGCAGGAGCCGCTGGATCAGCGCCTTCTCGGCTGCGATTACTCGGATGTCGCCGTGCTCGGTAAGGGCGTGGCGCACGGCGCGCGCTGGCGGCCGATTGGCTTCGCGATGCACACGGCAAACGGCGCGCTCTTCGGGCTCGTGTTCCACGAGGCACGCTCCCGCATGCCGATCGGTCCTCGCAAGCTCGCCGTGAGCATGGCGCTCGCGGAGCACGTCGCGCTCTATCCCCTCTGCTACGTCATCGACCGGTACCACCCGGCGCGTGGCGAGCCAGGAGTGCCACCGCTGTTGATGAACCCCCGCGCATTCGCGCAAGCAACGTGGCGCCACGCGCTGTTCGGCGCTGTGCTCGGCCGACTCGCATAGACACGAGCTCGAGATTCGTTCATCCTGGCGTCAGGCCGTGTGGCGCCGCGTCGCGTTTCCGCTCACACTCGCGGCCGCGATAGCGGCTGCAACCTTCGCTGCTGCCAACCTCTCCGCCGCTCCCGGAGTCCCACGGCAACTTGCTCCGCTCTTCCCGGGTGGCCCGTATTTCGCGATCGGCTGCAGCTTCAGCCACCGCAACAACGACGATCCGATCGTGTTCCCGGGCCAGTCGGGACGCTCACACAATCACACGTACATCGGGAACCGCTCCGTTGACTCCTCGGCCACGGCTGAGTCGCTGCTCGGCGGGACGACAACGTGCGATTCGGACGC
>JAERMP010000184.1 GCA_016844515.1 Thermoleophilia bacterium
ACGCCGCGCTCGGCCTTGAGCGTGCCGTAGGCGTTCTCGCCGCGTACGGCGACCGTTGTCGACTTCAAGCCCGCTTCCTCCCCCGGGCTCGCCTCCAGGATCTCGGTCTCGAATCCCCGATCGGCCGTCCACCGCAAGTACATGCGCAGGAGCATGTCCGCCCAGTCCTGCGCGTCGGTGCCGCCCGTGCCCGCGTGAACCTCGAAGATTGCATCGCCCGTGTCGTACTGTCCGTTGAACAGCGCGTCCTCCTCCAGGCGCGCGAGCTCGCCCTCGAGCGACAGCACCAGCTCGGAGATCTCGAGCTCGTTCTCGCCGAGTGAGAGCAGCTCCTTCGTGTCCTCGTACTCTCGTCGGAGACGCTCGTACCGCTCGAGTTTGCGGGCAATGCGCGAGTGATCCGTCGAGATGCGCGCGGCTCCGAGCTGGTCGTCCCAGAAGCCGGGAGCGCCCATCGCCTCCTCGAGCTCGGCGCGACGGCGCGCTAGGCCGTCCGGGTCAAAGGTAATCACGGACCCAGGCGAGCTGGGCCCCGATCTCCTCCAGGCGCTGGTCGAGCGACTTGCCGGACTCGTCTGTCACCAACAAAGCGTAGCCGGACGCGGAGTCAGACCTCCTCGGTCTGACCCTGAATCCTCTCGCGAGCAAGCAAGCACGCCGCGAGCCAGGCGAGACCGAGACACCAGCCCGCGATCACATCCGTGACGTAGTGGACGTTGAGCACGATCCGGCTCAGCCCGACCGCGAGGCCACCAGCGACAGCAAGCGTCCACAGCCACGTGCGCGCTCGCTGTGACGGAAGCCGCTCGGCGGCGAGAACGACTGCTGCGCCGAGGCTCGCCACTCCGGCGGTCGCATGACCGCTCGGAAACGAGGCTGATGGCGGGAGCGCGATGACGCTTCCAAGGTGGGGTCGGGGACGGTCGAAAGATGTCTTGAGCAGCGCCACGACGATCTGCGACCCGACAAGGGCGGTCCCGAAGAACGCGAGATCGATCCACGACCTCTCGCGCAGCAGCACGACGAGGACGACGACTGCGAGAGCCACCATCCCGACCCAGCCGCCCAGCCACGACGGTGGTCGCGCAAGCCACTCTGCCCAGGACGGCATGCTCGAAGCGACCCGTTCGGCAGCCGCCCGGTCGACGCTCGCGAGCGGCTCCTCGTCGTATGCGACCGCAAGGAGGGCGAAACCGGCAAGCGACACGGCGAGCGCTGCGATGAGCCACGCGCGAATGCTCCTGATCGACGCAAGCGCGAGCATCCACGTCGCGAGCCAAGCAACGCCGAGGCAAGCTCCGCCGAGAACGTCGATGACCGCGTGGCTGCCTTGCGCGACGCGCGCCCAGCCCATCGCGATCGAGACCGCGACGGCCAGGACGGCGACTAGAGCGCGGAGTGTCCGGTTCGCGGAGCCGCGCCAGACCAGCACGGTAACAGCGCCGGTGAACGCCACCATGCTCGCCGCGTGCGTGCTCGGAAAGTCGGCGATGCGGCCCCCGTCGTCGTCGGCCCCCACGAGCTGGAGCACGACTTTCGACACGTATGCGAGTAACCCCGCACCGGCAACCGCTCCCACCATGAAGACCGCCGTCCGGCTGCGACCGGCAAGCACGAGCACGAGCCCGAGCAAGGCTGTGACGGCAGGAAGCACCGTCCATCCCCCGATCTCGCCGAGGGTGCGTGCCCACGACGGCGGGTGAGCAATCGACTCGGTCGCATTCGTGCTAGCCCAGAACAGCGCGACGAGCGCCGCGTACGTCATCCACGCGGCCGCCGCGACCCCCGCCTGAGCGGAGCGACCACGGGCGCGCGCTGAAGCCGGTGTCAGCGCCGTGGGATCCGACCCCACGGAGCTACGCGCCGTGGCAGCGCTTGAACTTCTTGCCCGAGCCGCACCAGCACGGGTCGTTGCGCCCGATGTCCTTGTGCTCGTTCACGGCCTGCGACTGCGCCAACGACGAAGAAGCGGGCGGAGCGGCCAACGCCGTCGCGGCACCGCCGGCCGCAGCGATGACGTCTGCGCCCGCTGACGTCTCGTGCTCGTAGGAGAGCGAGCTCTCGCGCGCCTGCATCGGCTCAAGCGCGGGCTCCTCGATCGTTACCGCGATGTGGAAGAGAGTGAAGACGACCTCCTGACGGATCGCCTGGCTTAGCTCCTCGAACATCGTGTGCCCCTCGCCGCGGTACTCGACGAGCGGGTCCTTCTGGGCAAACGCCCGGAGGTGGACGCCCTCGCGCAGGTAATCCATCGCCTCGAGGTGCTCTCGCCAGCGCTGGTCGACCATCTGGAGGATCATGTAGCGCTCGACCTCGCGTGCGAGCTCGGGCCCGAGCGCCTGCTCGCGCTCTTCGTACGCCTCGAACGCGTCCTCGACGAACTCCTCGCTCAAGGCCTCGCGGTCGGCAACGTTGACCTCTTCCCGCAGCTCGTCGACGGTGATGTCGGTGCCGTAGAGCGACTGCATGCTCGTCACGAGCCCATCGAGATCCCAGTCCTCGGTGAACTCGGAGTCGGTGAACTGCGCGACGGTCCCTTCGACGGTCTCACGGATCCACTCCCGGACCTCGTCGGAGAGGTCTTCGCCCTCGAGCACGCGCCGCCGCTGCTCGTAGATGACCATGCGCTGCGTGTTCATGACGTCGTCGTACTTGAGGACGTTCTTGCGCGCGACGAAGTTCTGCTCCTCGACCTTCTTCTGCGCGTTCTCGATCTGATTCGAGAGGATCTTCGCCTCCATGGGCTGGTCGTCCGGGATCTTGAAGCGGTTCATGATGTTGTAGATCCGGTCACCCGCGAAGAGACGCACGAGATCGTCCTGACCGGACAGGTAGAAGCGCGTCTCGCCGGGGTCACCCTGGCGTCCGGAGCGGCCGCGGAGCTGGTTGTCGATGCGGCGCGACTCGTGCCGCTCGGTGCCGAGAACGTAGAGCCCACCGAGCTCGACGACGCCCTCTCCGAGCTTGATGTCGACTCCGCGGCCGGCCATGTTCGTTGCAATCGTGACCGCGCCCGGCTGGCCCGCGTCCTTGATGATCTCGCCCTCGCGCTCGTGCTCTTTGGCATTCAGCACGTTGTGCGTGATGCCCTTGCGCTTCAGGAGCTCCGAGAGGTACTCGGACGTCTCGACCGCGATAGTGCCGACGAGGATCGGCTGCCCCTCCTCGTGGCGCTCGACGATGTCTTCGAGCACAGCGGCGAACTTCGCCTCCGGCGTCTTGAAGATGTAGTCGTTCTCGTCCAGCCGTGCGACGGGCTGGTTCGTCGGGATCTCGACGACGTGCAGGTTGTAGATCTCGACGAACTCCTTCTCCTCGGTCTTCGCCGTCCCCGTCATCCCGGCGAGCTTCTCGTAGAGGCGGAAGTAGTTCTGGAGCGTGATCGTCGCGAGCGTGACGTTCTCCTCGCGGATGCGGACACCCTCCTTCGCCTCGATCGCCTGGTGGAGACCCTCGCTCCAGCGGCGGCCTTCCATGATCCGGCCTGTGAACTCGTCGACGATCTTGACTTCGCTCTCCTGGACGACGTAGTCGACATCGCGCTTGTACAGCGACTGCGCTTTGAGCGCCTGCATCAGGTGGTTGACGAGGATCACGTGGCTCGGGTCGTAGAGATTCTCGATCCCGAGTGCATGCTCGACCTTCGCGATCGCGGACTGCGCGGGTGACACGGTCTTGAACTTCTCGTCGTAGAGGTAGTCCACGCCGGACATCTCCGTCTCGTCCTCGCCCTTGGCCGACTTCCGCGTGGCGGGTGCGCCTTCGAGCTCCTTGACGACACGCGCGAACTGGTAGTAGGTCGCCGCTGCCGTCTCCGGCTCACCCGAGATGATCAGCGGGGTTCGCGCCTCGTCGATGAGGATCGAGTCGACCTCGTCGACGATCGCAAAGGCATGGCTCCGCTGGACTACACCGTCCAGGGAGACGGCCATGTTGTCGCGCAGATAGTCGAAGCCGAACTCGGAGTTCGTCCCGTAGGTGACGTCGCACGCGTATGCCTCGCGGCGCTGCGCGAACGGCATCAGGTTCTGGATCGCACCGACGGAGCTGCCGAGGAGCTCGTACACGGGCCGTGTCCATTCGGCGTCGCGCTTGGCCAGATAGTCGTTGACGGTGACGAGATGGACACCGCGGCCAGTGAGCCCGTTCAGGTAGAGCGCCTGCACGGCCACGAACGTCTTGCCTTCGCCCGTCTTCGCCTCCGCGATATCGCCCTCGTGGAGGGCGATGCCAGCCATGACCTGAACGTCGAAGAGGCGGACGCCGATCGTCCGCTTGAAGGCCTCGCGAACAGCCGCGTAGGCCTCGAAGATCAGGTCTTCGAGCGACTCGCCGTTCTCGAGACGCTGCTTGAACTCGGCGGTTTTGGCGGGGAGGTCGCCGTCCGAGAGCGCCTCGAACTCGGGCTCGAGGGTGCCGATATAGGCCGCCTGCTCAGCGAGCCGCTTGAGGCGGCGCCCCTCGCCCAGACGAAGGACGCGCTCGAACTTGCCGAACTCCGTGGCCATCGCGCCTAGGGTACCGGCTCGCCTCGCGTGCCTCGCTCAGGGCGAGGCAAGCCTCGCCCCTAGATGCTTGATCGGAAATTGGCGCGCAGTCGGGGGCGGTCACGACCAAGCCGGGCGTCCTCACTCACGCGTTGTGCAGGCTTGTAGCCTGTGCGACGCGCGAGGGTGGCGATCCGGCGCAGTGTCGTGGCCGTCATCCGGCCCGCGTGAATTTCCGATCAAGCATCTAAAGCGGCAGGACGAG
>JAERMP010000185.1 GCA_016844515.1 Thermoleophilia bacterium
GTTCTTCGCGCCGCCGAGCGCCTGCACGCGTTTTCCAGCCTTGGTCCCCGTCTCGTAGACGTAGCGGGCGATCGGGGTCGAGCCGACGAAGCTCACCGCCGCGATGTCGGGGTGCTCGAGAATCCGGTCGACGGCGACCTTGTCGCCATTGACGATGTTGAAGACGCCGTCGGGAACGCCCGCTTCCGTGAGGAGCTCGGCCGTGAGGATCGAGGCGGACGGGTCCTTCTCGGACGGCTTCAGGATGAACGTGTTCCCGCACGCGATCGCAGGCGCCCACATCCACATGGGCACCATCGCGGGGAAGTTGAACGGAGTGATTCCGGCGACAACGCCGAGCGGCTGGCGGATCGAGTAGACGTCGACTCCGGTGGAGGCCTGCTCCGAGTACTCGCCCTTGAGCAGAGTCGGGATGCCGCACACGTACTCGATGACCTCGATGCCGCGCTGTACCTCGCCCATGGCATCGGAAAGCACCTTGCCGTGCTCTGCGGTGAGCAGGCGCGCGAGATCCTCGCGATGCTCGTCCACGAGCTGGTAGATGCGAAACATGAGGTCGGCGCGCTTCGAGAGCGACCATCTCCGCCACTCCGGGAACGCCGCTTTCGCCGCCGCGACCGCGCGGTCGATCTCCTCGACCGACGCGAAGTCGACCTCCCCCGACTGCTCGCCCGTCGCCGGGTTGTAGACCGGTCCCTTCCGCCCGGACTCGCCCCGCACGCTCTCTCCGGCGATCCAATGTCCGATCAGCTTCAGCTCTGTCGTCACCGCTGCGCTCACTCGCCTCACACCTCCTGCCGCGGCGGCGCCTCACTGCGCCTGCGCGCTCGACTTCCGGATCGACGTAGCGTAGCGCTGCGAGGGGGCTCGACTCGCTCCCCGCCCGCGCACGGGCGGCCCTTGCGGGCCGCCGATGCGTTGCCGACTGCGGCGCTTGGCCTGGCTATCTACGTCTTCGCCTTCACACGGCGCTGCGGGCGACGGATCACTGCATCGTCCGAGGGGAAGAAGATCGACTCGTGCCCGTCCTCCCAGCGGACGTGGAACCGCTCGTGCCCGGGCTCGCCCAGCACGTCCAGGATCAGCGCCGTCCGCGGCGAGTCGCCCACCGAGTGACCGGTGATCACGATCTCGTCCCCCGGGCGGGCCGGCTTACCTTGCAAGGTCTTGGCCATGGCTGCCTCCTTCCTTTCTTCCAACTCGAGTGTGCCGCGTTTCACCGCTTCGTGCATCCCCGGCTCCGCGATCCCGAGCCCCTCCAGGATCGCGGCGTACGGGTCGAGGCCCGGGAGCGCGTAACGCGTGTCGAAGTCCACGGCGCCGTTCAGCTCGAGCACGACCCAGACCCAGCCGTCGTTCGTGGGGAGCAGGTCGACGCCGGCGAGGTCGATGCCGATCGCGCTCATGGCCCGTGCGATGAGCTCGGTGGCGCCGGCCGGTAGCTCCGCCTTCACCACCCTGCCGCCGAGGGTCACGTTCGTTCTCCACTCGCCGGGCGCGGCGATCCGGCGTGCGCAGGCAACGACCTGGTGTCCTGCCACGACCGCACGGATGTCGTACGGCACGGGAGCGACGAGCTCCTGGAGGAGCGCGCCGTGCCGTCTCCACCACGGGCGATCCTCGATCAGAGTGAGGATGCGCTGCAGGTCTTCCCGCGTGCGGCAGAGCAGCACGTCCTGGCCCCAGCTACCGAACCTCGGCTTGAGAACGCAGGGGAACGGGACCGCGGGCAGGGGCCGGCCGGGCTCTGCGTGTCGCGTCCAGGGATGGGGTACACCGGCATCCTCGAGCCGCTCGGCCGTGATGAGCTTGTCGTGGGCCGCTAGCAGGGCGTCGGGGCGGTTGAGGATGCGGACGCCCCGCTTCTCGAGCGTGGGAACGATCTCGAGGCCGGGCTCGATTCCGTCGAGCGTGGGTAGGACGTCCAGGCGGACGATTGCCGTGTCGTCCTCGCCGAGCTCTTTCGCCGCCTCCGCCGCCCAGAGCACGCGAGCGTCCAGGCCGACGCTTCGCCATGCGTAGACGATCTCGACATTCGTCCGCGTCGGGCTTCCGATCAGGGCGACGGTCACGTCCCGATCCTCGCGTGCGGCGGCGTGTTCGCCATCCGCGACGTCCCCGATCCCGGCTGCGGACTTCTCAGGCTGGAATGATCAGGCTGGCGAGATCGCGCGGGTAGTACGTGAGGATCTCGATCCCGCCGTCCGTGACGAGGACGGTGTCCGAATGGCGGAACCCACCGAGCTCGGGGGCGTACAGACCGGGCTCGACGGTGAACACCATGCCGGGGCGGATCTCCGTATGGTCGCCCGAGTCGAGAAACGGGCCCTCGTGGTACCGGAGCCCGATCGCGTGGCCCGTGTGGTGACGCCAGTTCGGCATCAGGCCGTGCTCCTCGAAGTAGGCGCGGACAGCCTTGTCGACGTCGGAGCATCGCTTGCCCGGCCGGATCGAATCGAAGGCGATGTTCTGCAGGGCGACCATGTGCTCGAACATCCGCTCCTGCTCGGGTGTCGGCTCGCCGATGACCATCGTCCGCTCGAGCTCGGAGAGGTAGCCCCAGACGGGGGCGCTCGCACCGGTCACGAGCACGTCCCCTTCCTGGAACACGATGTTGCCCGCCAGCGCGTGCGGGATCGCAGAGTTGCGCCCGATCTGTCCGCGATAGCCGGCGTGTGCGCCGCTAAAGAAGAAGCTCTGAGCGCGGTAGATCTCGCCGATCGCGTCGAGCATGGCGAAGGTCGCCTCGTCGCTCGCGCGCTGGGAGACCTCGGTCTCAGTGGCACCTATCTCCGTATAGCGCTGGAGCAGCCGGTGCGCGAGGTTGCCCCAGCGGACGCTCTCGCGGATGAGGGCGATCTCGGCGTCCGACTTGATCGCCATCTGCGCGTCGAGCTGCTCCACGATGCGGACGACGGTCGCGCCGGAGAGCTCGGAGAGCGTCGGGCCGCGGTAGCCGAGGATCCACGGGTAGCCGTCCTGGTCGGCCCCGATCGTCCCGGACAGCCCTAGGGCCTTGACCGCCTTCTCGATCGCATCCTCGGCGCGAGGCTCGCCCGGGTACTCGAGGTAATGCTCGACGCGGTCGAACATCGCCTTCGCCTCGGCGTGCTCGACTTCGAGGCGCGGGACGACGAGTGCTCGCGTGCCGTCGGCGCCGAGGACGAACGCGATCGGCCGCTCGGTGGGAGCGAACGCGAAGCCGGCGTAGTAGAGGACGTAGTACGGGTCGAAGAGCACGACGCCGGAGAGGCCGACTGCGCCCACGCGCTCGAGCAGGGCGTCGCAGCGGGCGCGGTGCTCCTCCGGCGTGATCGCGATCGAGGTGACCACTGAACAGGGAGCCTAGTAGGCGTTGTGCGTGGCGGTGTGCAGTACGTCGCTCTCTGACCGAAAGGGGGCTGGAGTCGACCGCGAGCGGGTCTACATTCAGTGGATGAAGAAGCTCTTCATCGCCCTGTTGGTCGCCGGTGTGATGGCGCTCGTCGTGCTCGTCGTAGGCACGGCACAGAACCACGGGTGCTTCCCGTGGCAGACCGCGGTCACCACCGGCGGAGGCGCCTTCTCGGAGGGTGACCGAGGCCAGACCTTCTGCCGCTGATCACGTACGCCTGGAGCTCGCTCGATCGTCCAACCGCCCGTTCGGTCTTACCGCGTGTTGTTGCGAAGTCGGCACGATCCGGTACTCCCGCGTGCCTACGATCGAAGCCGGTACTCCGTGTCGTCGCGACTCCAAGCCGTCTTCTATCGAGCTGTAGACGGCTCCGAGCCAGTGGACGAGTTCATCGAATCGCTCGGCGCTGCGCAACAGGCGGCGATCGACGACCAGATCGACCGCATCAACATGCTTACAGCGTCGAACCCCCATCTATTGTTCCCGCACAGCTCGCAGGTGAGGGGTGAGCTCCGTGAGCTCCGCTGTCACTACGGCGCGGAGCTCTATCGCATCCTCTACCGGCGATCGAAGAATCTCGTCGTGCTCCTCCACATGTTCCGCAAGGACTCCGGGCGGATCCGAGAGCGGGACATCCGAGTCGCCGAGGCTCGCTGGGAGGATTTCAAGAGACGAATGGACGCCGAACGGCGCAGGTCGCCACGAGCGGCCGGGCACGATGCGCCTTGAAGGACTTATCAATAGTGGTAAGCTCCGACGCGTGAGCCCGCGCGCTTTGAACGTAAGCCCGATCGGGACGCCCGTGTCGGAAGCTCGGCGTCGCCGGGCTGCCAATGACCCGGCTTACCGTGCTGCTCACGAGCGGCTGGAGCCCTTCGAGACGATCGCCCGGTTCGTCATCCTCCGTCGCGGCGAGCTCGGGCTCACGCAGGAGCAGCTTGCGCAGCGAATGGGCACGAGCCACTCTGCGATCTCTCGCATCGAACGCGGGCAGCACAGCACGAGCGTGGCGACTCTCCAGCGGCTCGCGGAGGCGCTGGAGGTGCGCTTCGTGATGGGCTTCGAGAGCGGGCCGCCCGAGGAGCCAGTCCGCGAGCTCGTCTCCGTGTAACCCAGGGAGCTACGAACTCGGCGAGCGACGGAGCGGAGCCGGAGTCGAACCGACCGAGCCGTGGGTTACATGACCGCACGAGTCGAGATCAGTCCAGCGCCCACGCGAGCGGCATGTACGAGCGGAGTCAGTGGCGTGGGGCGATCAGGACCAGCTCGGCCGGGACTCTGCCGAACGCGGCTCGAGGACGACGACCGCCGTCTCTTGCGGGCGTCGTGCGGCGTAACTGTCGAGGTTCTTGTCCAGTTCACGCCAGCGCTGCCACAGCCGTTCACGCTCCCCGCCGACTGCGGGCCTGCCGAGCACCTCGCGCCGGATCCCGCCTGCGAGCTCGACGACCGCCTGCGGATCGGCCTGCAGGTTCAGCCACCAGGCTGGCTCGGCCGCACCCCAGCCATTCATGGCCATCGAAACCAGGTTGGGCCCGTCCTCGTAGTAGCCGAGGATCACGCTCCGCGACCCGCCGCTGCGTCGGCCTGTCGTGGTGAGCCTCAAGGCGCCCCACTTACCCGGGCGCGGCGGCCACAGCCCCTTGCGGCCCCGGCTCGCTCGCACGATCCGTCGGTGCACGTGCCAGAAGGTCTTGATGAACCATCGCGGTGGTAACCGCGCCTTTCCTCCGGCCATGCCCACCTCCGATGCGACTTGTGGATCCTGCTCCAGCGACACCTTCAGGCGGTCTCCCTCTGCTTCATGTCGAAGGACGGCTCGTGCGGGCCGGCATCGAGCCGGAACGGCGGGTACTCGCGGGTCATGAACGCCCCGTAGGCGACGACGCGGAGCACCCAGCGGTTGAGGCCGAGCACGAGGTCGAAGATCTCCTTCGGGTAGCGATCCTTGAACAGCAGCAGGACGCCGGCGACGAGCACGAGGATGCCGACCAGTCCGAGCGACCATCCGGCCCCGGCGAAGATCCCCGCGATACAAAATTGCGGGATACCGAGCAACCACCACCCGATGAGGGGGAGGCCGCGGCGCAGGTTCTCCGGGTAGTCGATCTCGAGCCGCGCCGGGTACTCGGGCACGTCCGCGAGCGTGAACGGCGGGTACTCGTCGGTCCCGAGGGCGCCGAATGTGTAGAAGGCGACCCGCCACGTCCAGCGGAGCACGCCCACGTTGAAGTCGAAGATCCCCCGCGGGTAGCGCCCGGTGAACAGCACCGCGAAGAACGCGATCACCGTCAACAGGGCGAAGGCCAGCCAGAGGAAGAGGAGCACGATGTAGTGGGGAATGGCAAGGAACCACTTGACGAGCCACAGCCAGCGGCTCAAGTGCGGCGCCAGCTCGCCCTCGAGGGCAACTGACGGTCCACCCGTCGAAACCTGCATTACAAACCACCTCCTCGGGCCAGGTTCTCTCATAGCGGCACCTGGCGTATCGGGGCAAACACGCGTCGCGATGTGACTAACTACCGATCCACGGCTCCTCGTGCTCGCCGCCGCCTCCCGCGCCAAGCGACATTCAAGAACACTTGCGCACGAGAGGGCCCTCTT
>JAERMP010000355.1 GCA_016844515.1 Thermoleophilia bacterium
GAGCGCCGCCGGGTCGCCGACCTCTTCCTGCAGGCGTCCGACCGGAGGCTGCAAGTTGCTGTGCACTGCGGGGCGCAGACGACCGCGGACACCGTCGCACTGTCGGTACACGCAGCGGAGGTAGGGGCGGATGCGGTCGTCGTCATCGGGCCGCCGTACTTCAAGCTCGACGAGAAGGCGCAGTACGCGCACTTCCTCGCGGCTGCAACTGCATGTGCGCCGCTGCCCTTCTACGTGTACGAGTTTGCGGCGACGACCGGGTATGCGGTGGCTCCGGCCGTCCTCGAGCGACTTCGGGACAACGCTCCGAACGTGGTCGGGCTCAAGGTGTCGGACACGCCGTTCGAGCGGTTCGAGCCTTACCTTCTGCCCGGCTTCGACATCTTCGTCGGCCCGGAGGCGCTGATCGCAGAAGGAATGGCACATGGCGCGATCGGAGCCGTGTCGGCGCTTGCGTCAGCGTTTCCCGCGAACGTGGCCGCAGTCGTTCAGGACCCGACCCCCGAAGGAGCGGCACAGCTTGCGGAGCTGCGCGCGTTCGTCGAGCGCTTTCCACGGCAGGCGGCGCTCAAGCGACTCCTCGCGCGACAGGGCGTGCCAGTGCGGGAAGACGTGCGGGCACCCCTTCGCGGCCTCACCGTCGAGGAGCGCGAGGAGCTCGACGTCTGGGCCGAGACCGTCCTCTCCTAAATGACGTCGAACTCCTCGTAGACGTCCGGATCGTCGCCGATGAGGTCCTGGGCCCAGCCCACCGACTCTGGCAGCTCGTCACCGAAAGCGATGACACCGAATCGCTCGGTTGCCTCGTTCCAGATCCACTCGCTCGGCGGCTCGAGCTCGGGCACGCCCCCTCGGAGTTGGTCGATCGTCGTCTGCGAGTCGAGCAGGTTCCAGATGAGGACGCGGACGACCACAATCTAGAAGGGGCCCCGGGGCTCGTAGCTCCCACGCCGCGCGCCGATCGCAACGATCGTCATCCCCTCGGAGCCCGCGATTGGGACGCGACGGGTCTCCGGATCGAAGCGGAGGAACGTGCCCGCGCGAACCTCCACCTCATGACCGTCGATCCGATACGAGCCAGAGCCGTGGACGATGACGTTGACTTCCTCCTGGCCCGACTCGACCTCGTCGTGCTCGTGGCCGACGGCTCCCGGTGGGAGCTCGAACCAGTTGATCCCGAACGCCTCGACGCCTAACTCGCGTCGCACAAAACGGACCGCTCCGCCAGGACCGGCTGGCTCGATCTCGTCCACGTGAAGCATCGAATATCCCATCGCGACCTCCTCGCCTACATCCGGAAGATGCCGAAGGTCGTCTCCGGGACGGGTGCGTTCGCGGCTGCCGCCAGTCCGAGCGCGAGTACTCGACGGGTGTCGAGCGGGTCGATGATCCCGTCATCCCAGAGGCGTGCGGTCGAGTAGTACGGATTCCCCTCGGCCTCGTACGTCGCTCGGATCTCGTCGGGATCCGCGTCGCCGACCATGCTCAGCACCATCGCTGCCTGCTCGCCGCCCATGACGGAGATCCTGGCGTTCGGCCACATCCAGAGCTGGCGAGGCTCGTACGCTCGGCCGCACATCGCGTAGTTGCCGGCGCCGAAGGATCCGCCGACGACCACGGTGAACTTGGGCACCTCGGCGCAGGCAACGGCCATGACGAGCTTCGCACCGTCGCGCGCGATGCCGCCCTCCTCGTACTCCTTCCCTTCTGGGACGACTCCGCGAAGAGGATTCCCTGGTTCGCGAGGATCGCAACCGGGTAGCCCTCGATGCGCGCGAAGCCGCAGACGAGTGTCTCCCCGTAGAGCTCCTTGAACTCCTGAAAGCGGGAGCCGTCGACAATCCGACCGATCAGCTCACGCGCGTCCATCTCGTGCCGGAAGTCCTCGGGGACGAGGCCGTAGAGATCCGTTGGGTCGAGCGCGGGGGCCTCTGAAGGCGCGAGCTCCCACGGAGAGGTGAGAGGAGGATCGAGATGGCGGACGATCTCACGTGCGATCGCGAGCGCGTGCTCGTCGGACGTCGCGTAGTGGTCGGCGACTCCCGAACGCCGCGCGTGGACGTCCGCGCCACCGAGCTCCTCCGCGGTGACGTCCTGGCCCGTCGCCGCCTTTACGAGCGGCGGCCCGCCGATGAAGATCGTCCCGGTTCCGCGGACGATCACCGTCTCGTCCGACATCGCGGGCACGTACGCGCCGCCTGCAGTGCAGGAGCCCATGACGACCGCGATCTGCGGGATTCCGAGCGCCGACAAACGCGCCTGGTTGAAGAAGATCCGGCCGAAGTGGTCGCGGTCGGGGAAGACCTCGGCCTGCAACGGTAGGAACGCGCCGCCCGAGTCGACGAGGTAGATGCAGGGGAGGCGGTTCTGGCGGGCGATCTCCTGGGCGCGTAGGTGCTTCTTCACGGTCAGCGGGTAGTACGAGCCGCCCTTCACCGTTGCGTCGTTCGCCACCACGACGCACTGCCGACCCTCGACGATGCCGATCCCGGTCACGATTCCCGCGGACGGCGCCTCTCCGTCGTAAAGCTCCCACGCGGCGAGCGCGTTCAGCTCGAGGAACGCTGTGCCCGGGTCGACGAGGCGGTCGATCCGCTCTCGCGCGGTGAGCTTCCCGCGCGACCGGTGTCGCTCGACGGCCTTATCGCCACCGCCCACCGCGATGAGCGCCGTGCGCTCGCGAAGCTCGACAACGAGCGCCTCCATCGACGCGCGGCGCCGCTCGAACGTCTCGTCTCGCGCGACTTCCGATCTCAGCAA
>JAERMP010000186.1 GCA_016844515.1 Thermoleophilia bacterium
GCCGCTTCACGGATCCGCTTCGCAGGAGATCTCGACGTCTACACGGGAGGGTTTCTGCGAGGTATCGCGGACGAGCTCGACGCAGGCCTCCAGGCCGTTGAGGGCGACGCACCCGGCAGCGTTTCGTACCACACCATGGCTCTGACATCCGCACGGGCGGCAGAGCTCGAGGGGCGCCTCCGTGACCTCATCGCGGAATACGTCGAGTCGGAGTCGTCCGCGAAGAGCGCTCGCCGGTTCGGCGTGCTCGGTGTTCTCGCTCCACTGCCGTCAAGAGGGGAGGTGTGATGGTGATTCGGGATCTGGCGAGCGGAGAGACGGCTTTTCTCCAGGCGATGTTGTACGCGGCGCTTGCGTGGAGGCCTGGCGTCGAGCTGCCGCCGAGGGAGTGGGTCCTCGAGCATCCGCAGGTCGTGGTCTTCCACAAGGATTGGGGCCGCGACGGAGATATCGCTCTGGTTGCGGAGGAGAGCGGACGACCGATCGGAGCCGTCTGGTACCGCTTCTTCACCGAGGCCGAGCACGGTGAGGGGTACGTCGACGACGAGACCCCTGAGCTTGCGATCGCGGTTGTCGAGGGCTCGCGCGGGCGCGGCGTCGGCCGGATCCTGATGCAGCAGATACACGACCGCGCACGACGCGATGGTCTCGAGTGCATCTCGCTCAGTGTTAATACGGACAATCCGGCGAAGCGGCTATACGCGGCGCTCGGCTATGTCGACTACGAGCCAGGCGACGGTTTGGGGAGGATGATCCTCCACCTGCGTTGAGCTTCCGGACGTCTTTCGGGCGCCCTCGCCGAGGGCTCAAGAGCCTCAAGGACTAGACCGATACTTAGCAGCGTATGTCACCTACGCGGGCCCTTCCTCTCCGGACGACGCCGACGGGCGTCCAGCCGCTCACCCGAGTCGGGATCGCCGCGGTCGCTCTCCTGCTGACGCTGATGATCTACTTCATCGGCATCTCGGTCGACGGCATCGCCGACGCGCCGCTGTTGCTGCTCGCGGTACCGCTGGCTCTGGCCTCGATCGCGTACGGGATGCGTGGCGGGATCGGAATGGGCATCCTCGCATCGCTGGTGGCAGCGGTGTGGTGGGCCGAACAAGGCCAGCTCGGAGGTCTGACCTGGCTCGTCTTATGGATCGCCGCATGTCTGCTGCTCGGCGCGCTGCTCGGCTGGTTCGTCGACTCGCGCCAGGCGCATGCGCATGCGCTCGCGCATCACCGAGAGCTTTCGCTCGACCTGATCGCCACGGCCAACTTCGACGGGTACTTCACCGAGGTGAACCCGGCGTTCACGCGAACGCTCGGCTTCACGTCCGAAGAGCTGCTCTCCGAGCCGTTCACCAACTTCGTTCACCCGGACGACGTCGAGCCGACGCTCGGTGCGATTGTCGAGCAGACCGAGGAGGGGCGCGACGTCCTCAACTTCCAGAATCGCTATCGGACGAAGGACGGGGCGTACCGGTGGCTCGAGTGGACGTCGAGTCCGGATCCGCTGAGCCGCAAGCTGATGGCGGTCGCTCGTGACGTCACCGACCGCAAGCGGCTCGAGGAGCTGGAGCACGAGTATCAGCACCGACTCGAGAACGATGTGCGCGAGCGGACGAAGGAGTTGAACCGACGCAACGCGGAGCTCGGCGAGGCGCAACGCGAGACGCTGTATCGACTCGCGCTCGCGGCCGAGTACCGCGACGACGCCACCTTCGAGCACACCGAGCGCATCCGCGATTCGGTCGTTCTCCTCGCCGCCGAGCTCGGGTTCTCCGAGAGCGCTGCCGAGCTGATCCGGGATGCCGCCCCGCTGCACGATATCGGGAAGCTAGGAGTATCGGATGCGGTGTTGCTCAAGCCGGGCAAGCTGGCGGACGACGAGCTCGAACATATGAGGCGGCACGCTGAGACTGGAGCGAGGATTCTGTCGGGAAGCTCGTCCGACGTCCTCCGAGCCGGCGAGGAGATAGCACGCAGTCACCACGAGTGGTGGGACGGCTCGGGCTACCCCGCGGGTCTCCGGGGTGAAGAGATCCCACTCTCGGCGCGCGTCGTCGCACTGGCCGACGTGTTCGACGCGCTCACGCACAAACGTCCGTACAAGTCTGCGTGGCCCGTGGACGAGGCTGTCGCGGAGATCCGCAGGCTGCGTAGCCTCCAGTTCGACCCGCAGGTTGTCGACGCCTTCGACCGGCTCGACCCGTACCAGCTCGCCGGTATCCCGCGTCCGGACGAGGCTCGGCGAGCGGCGTCGAAGCAGACCCGGGCCGCATAGCGGGACCGCGCGATCCGCGTAGGCTGATCTCTTTCGCGTAGGAGAGTTGTCCTGGACCCACTCGTCCCAACACCGAGCTTGGGCCGGATCTTCCGGACCAGCACCCGCATTCGCCTCTCGGACATGGATGCGACCGGCCGGCTGCGACTCGATGCCGTCGCGCGGTACCTCCAAGATGCAGCCACCGATGACGTCGAGGAGACGGGCTGGGGCGCGCCGGAGCACTTGTGGGTGCTGCGCTCGATCCGGATCGATGTCGTCGCTCCCTGTCTCGACGACGGGCGGGTCGAGATCACGACCTGGGGCAGCGGTTTCTCCGCACTGGCGGCTGCGAGGCGGTGGTCGGTCGAGGGCGACCGCGGTGGGAGGATCGAGGTGGACAGCGTGTGGATCCATCTCGGGCCCGACGCTCGACCTGCGCGCATCGGTGAAGGGTTCGATGCGTACGCGGAAGCGGCGGCCGGGCGGGGCACCTCGACGACCCTCACACTGTCGCACCCACCTGGTGACGCGCCTCGCATGGCCTGGCCGCTGCGGATGACCGACGTCGACGTCCTCGGTCACGTCAACAACGCTGCTTACTGGCACGCCGTCGAGCATCGCCTCGTGGACGGCGACGCCGTCGACCTGCGGCTTCCCGCTCGCGCTCGACTCGACTATCGACGTCCGATCGATCTGGGCGACTGCGTCGAGCTTGTCCCTTTTCGGGAGGAGGGGCGCTACAACCTGGCTTTTACGTCAGGCGACGTCGTAAAGGCCGTTGCGAGCATCGAGAGCATTGACCCAAAGTCTTAGGACTCTCTCAAAGTGCCTCGCTACCCTTCCCGCATGGACGAGAGCGCACGAATCTCACGCCGCGAGACGCTAGCCAAGCTAGGCGGACTTCTTGTCGGTGCCGTCGCGGTCGGGGGCTTGAAGGCCACGGACTCGCTCGGTGCCACCGACGAGGACGCCTCGAGCGCGGGTCCGGCCGGAGTTGCTTCGGGCGTGGTGACCTGCGTGCTCGCCCCCGAGCAGACCGAAGGCCCTTACTTCGTCGAGGGCGACCTCGTCCGCCGCAACGTCACCGAGGGGAAGGCAGGTGTCCCCTTGACGTTGCGGCTCACCGTCGTCGACGTCTCGACCTGTAGAGCGATCAGGGGCGCAGCTGTCGATATCTGGCATTGCGACGCCGGGGGTGTCTACTCCGGGACGAGTGTGCAGGGCACCGAGGACGACACGTTCCTGCGCGGGATCCAGCGCACCGATGCCAAGGGCATCGCTCTCTTCCGCACGATCTACCCGGGCTGGTATCAGGGGCGAACCGTGCATGTCCATCTCAAGGCCGCACTCGGCGGGAACGTCGTGCACACCGGCCAGCTCTACTTTCCTGACACGCTGACGGACGCGGTCTACAAGCGTGTGCCGTACAACCGGCGCCCCAACCGGAACCCGCGCAACTCCGGGGACAGCATTTACCGCAACGGTGGAAAGCGCTCGACCTTGAAGCTCGTGAAGAGCGGGTCGGGTTACGTCGGGTCGATCACGATGGGCGTGGTGCGGTCGTAGGAACCGTCTGCGACCATCTCGACGATGGTCGTTTCCGCTCGGCGAGCGAAGATCCTCGAACGCATCCGCAGGGCTTGTCTTGCGCTGCCCGAAACGAGCGAGCGGTTGAGCCACGGCGCGCCGACCTTCTTCGTCCACAGCAAGCGCGCTTTCCTCCTGGTGCTTACCGACGACCACGGAGACGGACGCTTCGCGATCTGGTGCACCGCGCCGGCGGGCGTATAAGCGATGCTCGTGGAGAACGATCGGGAGAAGTTCTTCGTGCCGCCGTAAGTTGGGCACCGCGGGTGGCACGCTCGGGATCCTGGCGCTCACGCTTCTTCCGAAGCGATATGAGTGGCGGTTCGTGCCCGCGGTAGGCACGTTCACGGATGCCGGCGCCCTGCCACTGACCCTGGCGCGCGTCCTTCTTCACCGAGCTCTTACCCAAAACTCAGTCACACGTGCTTTCGTATGTGGCCCTGGGAACGCCAGCCGCGAGAGAAGGGGCCCGACATGACCGAGCAGAACCCGACCGACGCCGTTCCGACCCCGCAAGAGGCGAAGGAACAGCTCGAGCAGGCGCTCTTCGAGATCCGGCGGATCATCGCCGGGCAGGACGCGATGCTCGAGCGGGTGCTCGTCTGCCTGCTCGCGCAGGGGCACCTGCTGATCGAAGGAGTGCCTGGGCTTGCGAAGACATTGACGATCAAGACGACGGCAGGCGTCCTCGGGGGATCCTTCGCGCGCGTGCAGTTCACGCCCGACCTCGTGCCCTCCGACCTCGTCGGGACGCGGATCTACCGGGCCGGTGACGGCACGTTCGACACCGAGCTCGGCCCCGTTTTCTGCAACTTCCTCCTTGCGGACGAGATCAACCGCGCCCCGGCCAAGGTCCAGTCGGCGCTCCTTGAGGTGATGCAGGAACACC
>JAERMP010000187.1 GCA_016844515.1 Thermoleophilia bacterium
GCGACCGCGCGAGCGAGGTAGCGTCGGCGCGTGTTCCGCTACCTACTTCCGGTTGCCTGACGGCGAGCCCTAGGTTCCTCCGCGCTCATGTTCGCGGTGACGAAGACGGCGGGGTCGTAGAAGCTGGTTCGCTGGAGGGCAACGTGAAGGCTCGAGGCGCTCGTCGCTGATCGCCGCGGGCGCCTCGGGGAGCCGAGGAAATGGTCCGGCGAAGTGCTGACCGGAGCCTTCGCGGGAGCACGCGGATCGTCCGATGCGAGCGACCTTTCAGGCGACACGCTGAACGTGTTTCGCCTGCGCCTACCCTAAGAAGGGCAGGCTTCCAGGCGAGGAACGCCCTGACTAGCTCCTCCGCTGTTCCGAGTGCCACCGTCAGCCTCGCGAGGACGAGAACGCGGACGAGGGCTGGCGCGTGGAGTCAGATGGCGTGGGCGAACTGCACATCTTCTGCCCGGAGTGCTGGGAGCGGGAGTTCGGGGGTGGCTAGTCGGACGAGTTCGAGGACTCCATCGCGATCATCACCTCAAGCAACGCCGCGAGCTGCCCACCGTCCGTCTCCACGCGAGCCGTAACGAGCGCCTCCCGTCCGTCCGCGAGCACGACGACGTCACCGGGCTCGACATTCGGCGCCGGGTGCTCGATCAGGCCGAGGTCATTGCCGGTCGTGTTGGAGGCGGTAGGTCGGCAATCGCGACGAATCTTGCAGGTCGGTTGACACCTGGCGTGACCGGCGAAAGGATCAGTTCATGGCCGGTCGAGATGATGTGCCTGAGGTCGGAGGAGGCATCGCTGCCGAAACTTGAGCGACTCGCCAAGCTCCGCGAGCGGGGGCTGCTTACGGAGCCGGAGTTCGCGGCGGCGAAGGAGCGCGCATTGCGAGAAAACCGAGTCGATGCAGTGCAGGCGACGGGCAGTCCCCCGGCAAGTCGCCTACCAGTCCAACGCAGTCGTCGGTTCCGACGCCATCCCGTCCTGTTGCGCCGCTGCCCCCGCCGAAACGAACGGGGTTCCCGACGACATGGTGGCACTACATCTTGATCGCGGTCGCGGCGCTACTTGTCTTGGGTTACGGAGTCAATCTCTTTGACTCCGGAAGCTCGCAATCCCCTTTCTCGGCGGGTGCCGGCGCGGACGCGACGGAAGCGGTGTTCGAGGTGACCGGAAGCGCCGCGAACGGCGTGGATATCACGTATGGAAACGACACCTCGAACTACCAAGGCTCGCAGCCACCGTTCTATAAGACTCTGGCGGTCAGGGACAGCGCCCTCTACTACGCGCTCACCGCTCAGTTGCAGGGCGGGGGAAGGATCACCTGCAAACTCACGATAGGCGACGCCGTTAGCGTGGGCCACGCGTCGGGCGGGTACAACATTTGCTCGGCGCAGTTGAATGGCGATTTCGACGGCGGCTGGAGGTAGTAGCCAACCGGCGGGCAGTGCAGTCGCTCAAAGTCCCAAGAGCCGCGCCTTTGCGGCTTCGAACTCGTCATCGTTCAGTGCGCCACGTGCGTGGAGATCAGCTAGGCGTTCGAGTTCGCCTGCGAAGGAGTCGGTTGGCTGTCGTTCCGGCGAAGCGGTCGCCGGTTCGAGCTTCGGTGCATCGGGCGGCCTGACGACGGCTGGATCAATCAGGAGGTTCGGCGTCTTATCCGTCGCTGCTGGATCGCTGAACGTCCCATCCTTGTACCACCGCCAAGTCCGCGCCTTCTCGTCATGCCACTGCCACTCGTTCGACCGACCCTTCGACCACCACACACCCGCGTGGAAGACGAACGGAGTAGAGGTAGTTCCGCAGTGAGGACACACGCTCTCGGCGCGCCCAATCGCACCCTCGCAGTTGGGGCATGCACGGGTGGCGGCTTGCGCAGGGGTCACCGCAGCAGGACGGCCCGTCGAGGCCACGGAGCTGCCCCGAGGCCACAGAAACCACGCACCCAGCGCACAGGCGATCGTGAGGATTGCTGGTGCGGTGGCTGATATGGCAGGTAGGGTGAGCGTCGCGTAGAGGAAGAACGCCCCGACAACGGCGAGGACGATCGCGGCGACTTTCCGTTGGTCTTGCACCGGTGCCCTCCCTACTCGTCGTGTGGCGCGGCGGGACTGGGTTGCTCCTCCCGGCGGAGTTTCGCGCACTGTGGTTGCGCCTGCACCGGGAACGGCCACCTCGCACGCCGTCCTCTGGACGCTGCGGCGCGACAGCTAGCGGCGTCGCCTCACCACGAAGATCACGAGCAAGCAAACGGCCAAGACGGCCCAAACCCAGTCGTAAGGGTGATCGGGTACGAAAGGCCATATTGGTGGGCCGGTTCCGATCATCCGCAGAGACTGAACCGGCTCGGAGCGGAATGCCTCTTACCGCTCGCGGGAGGAAGCCTCGACCGCAAGCCCAATCTGAATCTCGCCGGACTCCGCCGCCTCAGCTACGTCAGGCTTGTACTTCGACAGGATCTCAACCAGTGCCTTCAGATCCTTCGTCGAGATCTTGGTGATGTCGATCACGTCAATCATGGAGTACTGGTTCATGTCGACGCTCATCGGTTGAACCGACTTCCCGAAGCCGCGATCAGCAAGCCACTTGGCAGCCTCCATCCGGTCGGCGGTGCACTCCGTCTCGTCGCTCAGGATCGTGAACATGAACTCCGCGATTGCGTGCCCGTCATCACCCACGAGTTCCCGCACGCGGCGGCTCAGGCCCTTGGGACGCCCGCCAGGATTCCCGCTGACTCCGGACATGAAGCCAGCTCCGGTGATCCCGCCTCGACGCGTTGTTCTCGGGTTGTGTTGAACCACGCTCATCAGCCGGCAGTATCGTATCTCGACCCGGATGCCACGCCGCGGGTGCCGATCAGCGAAGGCGCGCCCACTGCGTGAACTAGCTGCTGGGCTCCAGCCATGAGCCAGGAACCTCTGCTCACTCAGCAAATGGTGCTTTACCTGCGCCCGGATGTTTCGTAAGCTCAATGCCGGAGATCCGCTGTGTCCGATACCGGCAGCGACGTCATAACAGCCATTGGTGGCCCGGCCGCCACCGTTGGTCTGGTGGCCGGCGGCCTTGTGGCTTGGCTAGCCGATTTCGACCCGGCGAACTTCGTACCTGCCACCGTGGTCGGCGCGATCGTTGGCGGATTGATTGGCTTCATCCGGAGAGACCGTGAGGAGAGCCGGCAGCGCGCGGAGGCACGGCGACAGGCCGAGGCGACCCAGGCGTCCATCCAGGGAATGAGTGAGTCGGAGCGGCAACAGGCCATTGAGGCGTCCCCGTTCCTCCGAAACGCCATCCCCGAAATGGAGAAGGGCATCAGGGAGGCACTCGCTCGCAACCGTGACCCTGACCCTGAGAAGTAACCGCCGCCACGCGGAAACGCGCCCAACACACCGCGTATTGTGGGCGGGCTCGCGCCTCTGAAGACACCCCCCACCCCTCGCGGTAGCAGCGGAGTTTCCAGCGCCCGCCCGGCCCCGTGAGCGGACCAAACCGACACGTCGTGTTGCCCCGTGTGTTGCCCCCTAATCCCTTTGAGCTGCGACGGCACAGCGGTAAGCGCACGTTTTGCAGGTCTTTCGAGAGAGCCGACGCGCGGACTCGAACCGCGGACCCCTTCATTACGAGTGAAGTGCTCTACCAGCTGAGCTACGTCGGCGAGGACGCCTCAGTCTAGCCGGGCGCGTTTGGTGGTCTGGGCACGGACCGCGATAATCCATCCGTGCTGCCCGACGGCGTCGTGCTCCATGAGTTGCAGCCGCACCCTGACTCACGGGGAGTCTTCACCGAGCTCTTCCGGTGCTCATGGGAGCTGCCGGTCACCCCCGTGCAGTGGAACGTCGTAAGCACCGCGCAGAACGTCTTCCGAGGCGTTCACGCTCATTGGAGCCACGAGGACTACCTGATTGTCGTCGCGGGGCACGCGACCGTCGGCGTCCACGACCTGCGCGAGGGTTCTCCGACCGAGGGACTGGGAGCGACCGTCGAGATGTCTGGCGAGGCGCCCGAGGCGATCGTGATCCCGACCGGTGTCGCACATGGCTTCTTCTTTCACGAGCCGTCGCTCCACGTCTATGCGATGACCTCCGAGTGGAGTCCAGCTGGGGATGCCGGCTGTCGGTGGGATGACCCCGAGCTGGATATTGAATGGCCGTGCGCAGATCCGGTCCTCTCGCAGCGAGACCGAGATCTCGGGTCGGTCAGCCAGCTCCGTGCCGTCGTGCGAGAAGCGCTCGCAACGGTCGGAAGCTGACCAGGAACTCTCGAAGACGCCAAGCGCGGGACGACGTCACTCTCTCGAGCTCGAGCTCGAGCCTCCGCGTCCGCAACCGGAACTCCTCGCCGCCGCGCAGGATCGCCAATGCCATGAGCTCGTCGATCTCGGCACGAAAGCCGGGTCGCCGCGAACGCTCGTACCAGTCGGCAAGGACAGCTGTCCGCTCCTCTTCGTCGATCCCTTTCCACATCGGCTCGGGGAAGTGAAGGTGAGTCAGGCGATGCGACGTGACTCCGCGAAACCACGACTGATCCAGCCATTGCAGCCACATGTACCGATCGGTCGGCATCCCGGGCGGTGTCGTCCGCCATCCATGCGGAAGCCGGGTATACGCCTCGAGCGTGTGAGAGGCTGCCGTCAGCCCGACCGAGGCACGCCCTGACCGCATGTGCCAGGCGAACTCCGGTCTCGACATGTCCCACGGACGGAAGACGAGCGAACCGTCCGCGAGCATGTCCAGAACATGGTCGCGCAGAAGCACATCGTCGTCGGAGAGGTAGGAGACGATCCGCCCGGTTGCTTCCTGTAGAACGGCGTGACGGTACGCCTCGCCGAGCCGCGGACCCTTCGGAAGGTCGAAGAACCTGACACGAGGATCGTCCGCGAACCTCGCGATGGCGTCGCGCGTCGCATCTTCGACACCGTCGCCTACGACAAGCACCTCGACAGAGACACCGTCCTGGTCGAGCGCGCTCCGAATCGCCCAGGGAAGTAGCGCTACGTGGCGATGCGTTGGGATGAGGATGCTCGCGTCGGTCATCACAGCCCGGCGAGTGCCCGAAGGTCCGCGATGGTCGAGACCACCGCCGCACCTTCGGCGGCGCTCGATCTCGGAGCGGGCCCGCCGGCGAGATGCTCGACGAACACGCGAAGCTCGGCGAGCAGCGGAAGCTCGCCCGGCGTCTCGATGCGTCGCTCGTGTGGATCGGAGCCACCGTGCCGGAACACCGAGACGTGGTCGTCCCAGCCTCCCGCGAGCACGGCGATTCCATCCTCCGCGATGAGCTCCACAAGGCGTCTTCGCTCGGGCGACACGGAGGAGACCTCGACCGTATGCCACCAGCCGTCGCCGCGAAGCAAGCCGGTGAGTCCGACGGCGCTGTCACCGAGCCGGCTCACGACGGCGGCGTGCGGACGGGCGACATCGCCCATGATCTCGAGCGCGATCGAGAGGTCGTGGGGCGTGAGGACCCAGACCGCATCCACGTCATCATGGGAATTCCCCCAGCCGACTCGCACCGTGTGCAACCCGAGAATCGCGCCGAGCCGCCCATCGCGAGCGATCGCCGCGAGCTCTCGCACGCCTGGGTGATAGCGCCACTTGTCCATTACGAAGAGCCGATCCGGAGCCCGTGCGGCAAGCCGTAGCGCCGCAGCACGATCGTCGGTCAACGGCTTCTCGCAGTACACGGGAACTCCCAGCTCCAGCACCTCCTCGAGGACCACGGCGTGCGTGCTCGTCGGTGTGGCGACGACGGCTCCGTCCAGCGCCGGCAGCGCGCCGACGGCCTCGACAATCGCGGCCGCACCGCCCTCGCCAGCGCGGGCAACGCTTTCGGAAGACCGCGCGACGACCGGAACCTCGCAGCCGAGCGAGACGAGGTCGCGGAGGATGAGCCGTCCCCACGCACCGCAGCCGACGAGCCCGACGACCATGACTAGGCTCGAAGGGCCACGCGCAGCTCGCGTGCGACACGAATGAAGAGCGCCTCGAGGGCGAGCGACGGGTTGAGGTTGAACTCCTCGAGGGCACGCCACATCTCGCGCACCGCCTCCGCCGCTCCGATCGCGCCTTCGCCGAAGTCGAGCGCTGCGTCCTCGCGCAGATCCTCGAGACGGTCGGCGTGGACGACGGCTGCCTCAGCCCCCACCGCAACGACCACGAGGTCGCGGTACCACGCCTCGAGGCCCTCGAGGCCGGCGAGCAGCTCCTCCCGCTCGGCCCCACGCTCCGCCCGCCGCACCCTCTGGTCGGCCTCGCGAGTCGGGAGATCCAACCCTTCGACCAAGGTCTGCTCCCGCTCCTTCGCCTCCCCTCCCCGGGCGTCCGCCGCCGCGAGCAGCACAGCCGCGGCGTCGGATGGCTCGAACTCAGGATCGAGGTAGACCGAACGGGCGGCGGCTATCAGGGCATCGCGGCGGGACGCGCCGTCCGGGTCGAGCAACCGGCGTGCGCGATCGAGCCGACCCGCTGCGGCCCGCGCGAGCGCACGGATCTCCTCCTCGCTCCGCTCGGGAGCTCGCGCAGCGATCCACTCGCGAACTGCTCTCTCGGAGAGCCGCCGGAAGGGAACGAGCTGGCAGCGTGAGAGGATCGTCGACGGCAACGGGCCGAGCTCGCTTGCCACGAGCACGATCACGGCATAGGACGGCGGCTCCTCGAGATCCTTGAGCAGCGCATCGGCGGCGTCCTCGTTCATCCGCTGCGCGTCGAGGACGAGGTACACCCGGCGGTCGGCCTCGAACGGGCGCATGTGCAGGTCGTGCCGAAGCGCGCGCACGTCGTCGATGCGGATCATCTCGCCGAGGGGCTCGAGCAGATACAGGTCGGGATGGGTACGCGCCTCGACCCGGCGGTCGTCGCCGAGCAGAGCGGTCGCGAACGCAAACGCGGCAGTCCGCTTCCCGACCCCGGGCGGTCCGTGAAGGAGAAATGCCTGCGCACCTCCCTCTGCGAGCGCGGAGGCGAGCAGGCGCTTGGCTTCGGGTTGCTCAGGAACGGACGCGAAGCGCTCCATACACCTCCTCGGAGATCTTCTCTGCGGGAAGCGTTCCGTCGAGGACGACGATTCGCTCGGGGAAGCGAGCAGCCAGCTCGCGGTAGCCGACGTCGGCGC
>JAERMP010000044.1 GCA_016844515.1 Thermoleophilia bacterium
ATGGCGGCCGCCGGAGCGGGTCAGATCCTCGTCTCGGACCTGACCCGGGCTCTCGCGGGCGCTTCGGGTCTGAAGTTCGAAGATCGCGGTACACATACGTTCAAAGGGTTGGAGGGCGAGTGGCGACTGGCTGAGTTCGTCGCCGAGCCCGAGCGCATACCGTCGTGAGCGAGCTCCCGCTCATCCTCGCCGTCGATGAGGACCCTGCCGCGCTGGAGCGGATCACCGGCGAGCTCCAGCGCTATGCGCGCGACTATCGCATCGTCTGCGGGCCGTCGACCGAGTCCGCGCTGAGTCAGCTCGAAGCAATGCGGGACAGGGATGCTCGGGACAGGGATGCTGCAGTCGCGATCGTGCTTGCGGCGCGTGGCACTCAGGAGTTGAAAGGAGAGCGGCTGCTCGAGCGTGTGCATGAGTTGCACCCGCACGCGAAACGGGCGCTGCTCATCCCCTGGGGCGGCTGGGCGGACGAGGAGACCGCGGACGCGATCAGGACGGCGATGGCGCTCGGCTACATCGACTACTACGCACTCAAGCCGTGGAGCACTCCCGACGAGCTCTTCCATCGCCTCGTATCGGAGTTCCTCCAGGAATGGAGGCGCGCGAACGCACCGGGGCGCCGCGAGATCACCGTCGTCGCCGATCCTTGGTCGCCGCGCGGCTACGAGCTTCGGAACCTCCTTGCGCGAAACGGTGTGCCCCACGCCTTCCATACGTGCGACTCGGACGAGGGCGCAGCGTTCCTGCTTGGCTGCGGGCAGGAAGGGACCGATGTCCCGGTCATGCTTCTTCCGGACGGCACCGCGCTCGTCGACCCGAAGCCGGAAGACATTGCCCAGCACGGGACGCTCATGACGACCGAGCTCGCCGATAGCGAGGCATTCGACCTCGTAATCGTCGGGGCAGGCCCCGCCGGCCTCGCGGCGGCGGTGTACGCGTCATCGGAGGGTCTTCGCGCACTCGTCGTCGAGAGCGAGTCCATCGGCGGTCAGGCAGGGTCGAGCACTCGCATCCGCAACTACCTCGGCTTTTCGCGCGGTCTGAGTGGCGCCGAGCTGGCCCAGCGCGCTTATCAGCAGGCGTGGGTCTTCGGGACGACGTTCCTTCTCACGCGCCAGGTAACGGGGCTCGGCGACGGACCCGCCGGCCACGTCATCTCGCTCTCTGGAGGCGCCGACGTCGACGCTCGCAGCGTCATCCTGGCGATGGGCGTCTCGTACCGTCGCCTCGAGATTCCGGCGCTCGAAACGCTCGAAGGTGCGGGGGTCTTCTACGGGTCGTCGCCGTCGGAGGCGCGGCAGTTCACCGGAGCGAGCGTCTTCGTGGTCGGCGGGGCGAACTCTGCGGGGCAGGCTGCGTTGCATCTCAGTCGCTACGCGGCCAAGGTCACACTGCTCGTTCGTGGCGCGTCTCTAGCCGCAAGCATGTCCCAATACCTGCTCGAGGAGATCGCCAGCAAAGCAAACATCGAGGTCCGGCTGTCGACCGAGGTCGTCGACGCGGAGGGTGACGGGCGCCTCGAGCGGATCACTCTCCGCACCGAAAGTGGAGTGGCGACCGAGGTGGCCGACGCACTCTTCATTCTCATCGGCGCGCAGCCTCGAACCGAGTGGCTCCCGGCCGAGATCGAGCGTGATACGCGGGGGTTCGTGGTGACGGGCTCCGACTTCGAGACGACAGTGCCAGGAGTGTTCGCCATCGGCGATGTGCGCGCCGGGTCGGTGAAGCGCGTCGCATCGGCGGTCGGGGAGGGCTCGGTGGTCGTCCAGCGCGTCCACCAGTACCTCGCGAGCACGGCCTCTCTCGCCTAGCCTCGAGAGCCGGCGCGCGCGGACGCTCCAGGGATGTCGTCGTCGAGATCCGACGCCGCCGAGGCCGCGTCGTGCTGGAGTGGAACGCTCGCTGAGGTCTAACCCGTGGGGTCAGACCCCAGCGCGATCTTGTTACTGCTCTAGCTCGAGATGTTCGCGCAGGCGGGCGAGTCTTCCAGGGCTGTCTGGAGCTCCCCTTCCGCGTCGGCATCCTCTAGCGCCTGGAACGTGGACGAGAACGCCGTGCCCATGGCAGTGAGGGACGACGTGATCGACGTGATGGCACCCGGGATGGCGGTCAGTCCCGACACACCCTGGGCGGTGTCCTCGATCGTCGCGACCTCGCTCTCGAGCGTGGTCGCGAGCTCGTCAATCGAGTCCTTGACAGCCTGGCCGGACTCCGTATCCGGAGCGCCAAGGCCCTGCAGGTCGTCGACGAGATCTTCCGTCGCGCCCTTGACGTCGTTCGCCGCTTCTTCGAGCCCATCCTGCGAGAACGACGATAGGTCGGTGAACTGCTCGGTGACGCTCTGGATCGAGTCCGTCCACGAGGTGATCGCGGTGCAGAAACCGTCTGCCCACTCGTCGGTTGGGGAAGCGGACGATGATTCATCGCTTCCGCCGCAGCCCGCGGCGACGAGCGCGAGGGCGGCAACAGCACTTGCAATGAGCGTTTTTGTCATGTCGAGAAGCTACCTCGTCCGTGCGGCGAGGACGGCCATGACCGGCAGCAGCGTCCAGCAGGCGAGCTCGCGCAGGCGTGCCGCGCTCGTCGCCGGCTCGTCGGTCGTGGCCAGGGTCACCTTCGTCCGCGAGTGGAACAGAGCAGCGCGTGCGAGCGCGGACGCGCGCCGCCCGTGCCAGCCCGACGTCACGAGAACGACCTCCTGCGCTCCCACTCGTCGGGCCGCGCGGGCGACGCCCAATGCGTTGCCGACAGTGGATCGAGCACTTCGATCGAGGATGACCCGCCCTGCGGGTGAGGTCCAAGCGCGCGCCATGAGATCGGCCTCGGGCGAGGACGTCCTCCGCCTCGCCCACCCCGAGAGGAGCACCGCGTCGCCAGGTCTCACCTCGCTCTCTGCACGCGCGAGTCGCGCGGCGCACACGGGATGCAGGGCGTTGGTGCGCCCGTCCGAGTATCCGAGCACAGCGATCAGGCGCATTCCGCTCAGCGTCTCCGATGCCGGCGCCAGAGCCCGTAGACCAGCAGGGTGCTTACGACTGTGAGCACGAGGCGCACGGCCTTACCGCCGCGGAGCTTCGATTCACCGCTTGCTCGCTCGCGCATGTGAACGGGTACCTCGACGACGTGGAGACCTTCCTCGCGCAGGCGCAGCAGCGACTCGACCTCCGGAGCGCCACTCGCGTACGGCTTGCCGAGGGCGGGCATGGCTTGTCGGTTCGCGGCGTACATGCCACTCGTCGCGTCGTGGAAGGGGCGGCCGAGGGCGGCACCCATTGCGCGGCGCAGGACCGAGGTTCCGAGACGCCTGCTTCGCGAAGGCTCGTAGCGGTAGGCCTCGTAACCGTCTCCGGTGGCGAACCGTGATCCAACGGCGACGTCGGCCTGGCCCTCTCGGACGATCTCGAGTAGCCGGGCGAGCTCCTCTACCGGGTGCTGCCCGTCCGCATCGACTCGTCCGACGAACTCGTAGTCGTTCTCGTCCGCGAATGCGTAGCCGGCCGCGATGCCCTCCTGCAGGCCGCGGTTCTCTCCGAAGGAGAGGACTTCGGCTCCGTGCGCCTCGGCAACTGCGGCAGTCCCGTCGGTCGAGCCGTCGTCGACGACGAGGACATGTGCCTGCGGAAGACCCGTGTGCAGCTCGTCGAGAACTGCCGGGAGATTCTCCTCCTCGTTCCACGCCGGAATGAAGACGAGTGTGTCGGCGACCGGCATCCCGAAAGTGTAGGGGCGGCGTTGCCGCGCCTTCAGATCACATTGCGCTCCGGGCGTGGCGCCGAGCGGGCGAATCTCTCAACCGAGAGCGGCCCGATGTCGACGAACGGCTTCCGGCCGAGGACGAGATCTCGAACGATCTCGCCGACCGCCGGGGCCTGCATGAAGCCGTGCCCCGAGAACCCGGTCGCATAGAGGAACCGGCTGGGGTGCACCGCCTCGCCGACGAGGCCGTTGTGGTCCGGCGTCACCTCGTAGTAGCCCTTCCAGCCGTGCGCGATGCCCATCTCCAGGAAGTTGGGCGCACGCCGAGCGGCAACCTCCGTGACACGCTCGAGCCAACTCGGGTCCGTGGGCTCGTCGAAGCCGGCCGGCTGATCTCGGTCAGCCATGCCGATGAGGAGACCCGGGCCTTCGCGGTGGAAGTAGAAGCCGGTCGAGAAGTCCACGGTCATCGGGACCGACTCGGGCAGTCCGTCGACCGGCGCTGTCGTCACGACCTCTCGAAGCACCGGCTCGACGGGGAGCTCGACTCCTGCTGTTCGAGCCAGTGCCGGAGACCAGACACCGGCTGCACAGATAACGGTTTCGGTTTCGATCGTGCCGCCTTCGGTGGCGACGCCCTGCACCGTCCCATTTGCGACGTCGATGGCCGTCGCTGGCGATCCGGTCAACACGGTTGCTCCATGTTGCCGAGCGCCGGCTGCGTATCCCTGTGCGACGGCTTCAGGGCTCGCGTGCCCGTCGAGAGGGCAGAACGTCGCCGCGAGCACACCGTCGAGACCCGCGAGGGGCGAGAGCCTGGCTGCCTCCTCGGCGTCCACGAGACGGCTCGGGACCCCCAGAGCGTTCTGGACGGCAACGTTGCACTCGAACCTCTCCACGTCCCCGGGCGTGTCCAGGAGAAAGAGGTACCCGACCTGGCGGAAGTCGATCTCACCGCCGGGTCGCTCGGCGAAGCGCGAAAACGCTTCCACGCCACGGAGTCCGATCTCGACGTTGAGCGGATCCGAGAACTGCGTTCGCACACCTCCGGCCGCCCGGCTCGTCGATCCCGAGGAAAGCGCGTCGCGTTCGAGCAGACACACGTCGACGCCTGCCTCAGCGAGATGGAAGGCGATGCTGGTGCCGATCGCGCCGCCCCCGACGACGACGACGTCTGCACGCTTGGGACGAACCGTCACCGCCGGACGAGGCTCCGCATGAAGAATCCGAGGTTCGCCGGGCGCTCGGCGAGCCTGCGCATGAGATACGGGAACCAGTCCGGCCCGAACGGTGTGGCAACGAGCACCTTGTAGCCCTCGGCTGCGATCGAGCGCTGGAGCGCCGGTCTGACGCCGTAGAGCATCTGGAACTCGAATCGGTCGCGTTCGATGCCCTCGCGGTCGGCGAACGCCTTCACGTGCTCGATCATCGCTTCGTCGTGCGTCGCCACGGCGATATATGCGCCACCGCGCAGGCCGTCCTCGACGATCTCGACATACGCACGGTCGACGTCCTTCTTCTCCGGGTATGCGATCTCTGCGGGCTCGAGGTACGCACCCTTGACGATGCGGAGGTTCGGACGGAGCGGAAGGAGCCGCTCGAGGTCGTCGGGCGTCCGGTACAGGTAGGTCTGGAGAACGGTTCCGACGGCATCGTGACCGGCTGCGCGCAATCGCCCGTAGATCTTCAGCGTGGCGTCGAGGTGCTCCGACTGCTCCATGTCGATGCGGATGAACGACCCCAGGCCGGCAGCGCGAGCGGCGAGGCGCTCGACGTTCGCGTACGCGGTCTCTGCGTCGAACGAGAGGCCGAGGTGTGTCAGCTTGAGGGCGACGTTCGCCTGCAGCCTCTCAGCCGCGAGGCGATCGAGGATTCGCTCGTACCCCGCGGTCACCGTCGCTGCGCCCGCGCGCTCGAGGATGGCCTCCCCCAGGAGTGTCGTGTTCGCGTGTAACCCGGCTTCGTTCAGCCGCCGCAACACGACCACGCACTCGTCGAGCGTCTCACCGGCGACGAAGCGGGCTGCGCCGACGCGCATTCCGTGCCCCTGAACGAGGCGCTGGAGCCGAGCGCTCTCGGCCGCGCGCAAGATCCCCGCGCGGGACACCTTGGAGGCGATCACGATGTCCGAGACTATCGGCGGGTTAGAGTGGCTCGCGATGGCAGGCGGCTCGGCCGAGCGGTCGTTCACTCCGGCGCTGTTTCGGTTCCTGCGGGAGTTGCGGGCGAACAACACGCGCGAGTGGTTCGCGGCGAACAAGGATCGGTACGAGGCCGAAGTGCGAGGCCCAGCGCTCGACTTCGTTTCCGACCTCGCCCCGCACCTCGACCGGATCAGCCCCCACTTCGTTGCGGATCAGCGGCCCTCGGGCGGCTCGCTGTTTCGCATCCACCGCGACACGCGCTTCTCGAAGGACAAGTCGCCGTACAAGACCTACACCGGGATGCAGTTCCGACACGAGCTCGGGAAGGACGCGCACGCGCCCGGCTTCTACCTCCACCTCGAGCCGAAAGCGGTCTTCGTCGGCGCCGGAATCTGGCACCCGGACGCGCCGACGCTCGCGAGGATCCGCGAGACGATCGCCGACGATGCGAAGGCATGGAGCGCCGGGACGCGTGTCGGAGGACGCTTCGAGCTCGCGGGGGACAGCCTCAAGCGCGCTCCGGCAGGCTACGACCCGGAGCACCCGCTCATCGAGGACCTGAGGCGCAAGGACTTCATCTGCGTTGCAACGCTCTCCGAGAAGGACGTTTGCGCGCCCGGATTCGTCGACGAGTTCGCCCGGATGTGCCGCGAGACGTCGCCGCTCGTCCGCTTTCTCTGCGCCGCCGTCGACGCGCCGTACTGAACGAGGGGTCAGACCCGGGGTCAGACCCGGGGTCAGACCCCCAGCATGTCCCAATGCGCCATGTCTTGGGGTCTGACCCCGGCTTCTCGGTGCCGGGCTACGCAGGCTCGATGTTCTGGTTCAGGTGGAAAACGTTCTCCGGGTCGTACTCGCCCTTGATCCGGGCTAGGCGGTCGTAGTTGGGGCCGTACGCCGCCCGCACGGCATCGATCTGCTCGTCGTCGCCCAGGTAGTTCAGCCAGCGCCCCTCGGCGAACGACGGGCGGAATGCGTCGTACGACTCACGCGTCCACGCGATGTTCGCCTCGGTGTCGGCCGGGTCGAGCCAGGTGCTCGGCATGATCAGGTTGTATCCGGTCGTGCGATGTGGCACCGCGGTGTCCGTGGGGCCGACCCGTGTGACCGCGCCGTGGTACTGCTCGATGAGGATGGCGTTCATCGGAGAGGGTGTGGTGGCGAAGCGCGTCACGGCCTCGTCGATGAGGAAGTCGCTCAACTCCGAGATGAAGCTGGACTTCCAGTAGCTGAGCGCGCCTCTCGGGTAGCCCGCGTCGAGCATGGCGCTGATCGCCGGAAACGGCATGGGCCCCAGCATCTCCATCACAGGAGAGCCGAAGGCGCGAATCGGCGCGATCTCCGCTTCTGCCTCCTCGGCCGTCCCTGCATGACAGAGTGCGATCGCGGCGATCTTCATGCCAGACCCGTCGGGTGCGTGCGCGAGTACGCAATGGACGGTGAGCTCGTCCGAGGTCGAGCGGGTGAAGTCTCGGTAGAAGCGCAGGACATCGGCGGCGGCGTCGATCGGATGCGCGATGAGTCCTCCGACGATCTGGGTCAGCGGGTGCAGTTGGAACACGAACGACGTTGCGACACCGAAGTTGCCGCCGCCACCGCGTAGCGCCCAGAAGAGGTCCGGGTTCGAGTCGGCGGTGACGTTCAGGACGTCGCCGTTCGCCGTCACGAGCTCGACCGCGAGAAGGTTGTCCGCAGCGAGCCCGTAGACCCCCATGAGCCAGCCGAGGCCGCCGCCGAGCGTGAAGCCTGCGATACCCGTCGTCGAGACCTGACCACCGGTCACCGCGAGCCCGTGAAGAGCCGTTTCGCGATTGAACTCGGCCCACGTGACTCCGGCCTGCGCGCGAATCGTGCGAGCGCTCGGATCGACGTGCATCCCCTTCATCTCGGCGAGGTCGATCATCAGGCCACCGTCTGTAACCGCTCGCCCCGCTACGTTGTGACCTCCGCCGCGCACAGAGATCTCCAGGCCCGACTCGCGGGCGAGCGCGATCGCGTCGACGACGTCTGCGGTCCCGCGACAGCGTGCGATCAGCGTGGGACGCTTGTCGATCAGGCCGTTGTGGATCTGCCGCGCTTCGTCGTAGCCGTCGTCTTCGCCTCGGAGAAGTGTTCCGGAGAACGAGGCCGAGAGTGCTTCGACGCGCTCGGAGTCGAGCGCAGCCATGGTGGTCATTCCTGCCTCCCGTCGTAGCGGACGGGCGGAGTCTAGAACCGTTTCGCCGTCAGCGCCGGAATGGGCGTGGGGCGGCATCCGGCGCGCCGCACTCGAAGGAGTCGGCCTCGACCGAGAGTCGCGAGTGCCGCCTCGGAAGAGTTGCCGGCTCGAGCGATCGGCGCGCGAGTTCGTCACCGAGTGTGCGCTCACCGAGCGACCCAAGCGCGCGATACAGAGGAGCCCGTGACGCTGCCTCGCGCAAGGCGGCGAAGAAGGTGGGGAGCCAGCGGCCGGCGTGATCGGTCAGAAACGACACGGCGATCTCGTCCATGAGCTCAGCGTCCTCGTCTGTATCGGCGGCCGTGAGTCGCCGCAGCTCGAGGAACGAGAGGAACTCGAGCTCGCACCCCACGTGGTCGGGACGCTCGGCTGCGGGACCGCTCGGCTCGGCGCCGAATGCGCGGTAAAAAGCGGCGACATCGGCCATCTGTCGGCCCTGGCGGATCGGGTCGAGCTCGTAGCTGCCCTCGTACGGCGACACCTGTACGGTGCCTCCGAACAGCTCGTTGTACTGGGCGGCGAGCTCCACGACCGTGCAGCTGCGCGAAGCGGTCAGAACGCCTTCGAGCTCGGGCGAGCTCTCGGTGTCGAGCAGTCCTTCCGCGAGAGCTTCGACCTCGGCCACGGTTTCGGTCGTGGGTGGAATGAACCCGAGGGAGAGGAGACGCCAGAGGGCGGCGAGCCGCACCTCGGGGGAGGCGACGACCGTCACTTGCCCTCCAGAACGAGCGTCTGCCAGTTCGCGATGTGCTTGCGACCGCCGCGGTTCTCCTCGGAGCCGAGCCAGACCGCGAATGCGATGGGCCAGGTCGTGCCTGGCGCGAGCGGTTCCCCTACACCCTTCCGTGCGGCGGGAACCGCGACGACGACCCGCCAGCGCCCGTCCTCGTTCAATCCGTGACCGACCGCCGTCTGACTCGGGAGATGCGTGACCGACCCAAACCCCTCGGCGACTACTTCCTCGACCGGCGTCGAGCGCACGTTCTGCGACAGGGGATTGCCCGCCTCGCGCCCGACCCAGTAGAGCTGCGCTGTCTTCGGCGGGAGCACGTCGTCCGGCATCACGTCGTGGACGACTGCGGGATAGATCTGGTCGACGCCGGTGTTCCCTCCCGAGTCGATGTCCCGCTGCCACGTCGCGCGCCACTGGAGGATGTGAACGGGACTTCCCGGCGCGCCCATCGTGAGGGCGGGTGCTGCGCCTCCCTTGGTCGGAAGTTGAATTGCAACGGCGTCGTGGTAGCGGCGGATGCCGTCGAGGTCGTCGACCGAGTCGTCGTCCCACTCGAGAAGCACGGCGACCTCGGTTCCGTTGTGGAGGGCTCGCACGTCGAGGGAGGTGATTCCTGCCTTGTCCAGGAAGGGCTGCGCGATCTGCTGCGGAGCCAATGCGACGTATGTCCGCTCGGCGCCTTTCCAGGCGTCGGCTGCCGGATCCGTGGTCGGAAGGTCGCCCTCGACGTATGGGGCGACGATGGGAGCGCCCTCGACGGGAGGCTTCTTGTTGTCGACCGCCACGGCGACCGCGACGACGGCTGCACCGCCCACGACCAGGCCACCTGCTGCTGCGCCGCCGTAGAGAAGTGCGTCCTTGCGGGTGATCTGCGTTTCGGCCATCAGGCCCTCACGTGTTGTGCCGGTATCCGGTCACGGGCTCGCCCGCGACCTCGGTTGCAAACTCGAACGGCCTGACGAAGGTGGGCTCGCGGAGAGGTACGGCGACGATCTCCTCGCCGTCCTCGTCGTACGCGCGCGCGACGCCGTCTCTCACATCCCAGGTGTGCATGATCCGCTCGGTCGCGCCGAAGAGCATGAGCAGGCCGAGAAGCTCCGGATCGTCCTTCGCGTTGCGGTACATCTCGACCGCCTTCTCGACGCCGGGGCCGAACATCTGCGTCAGGTACTTCGTCGGGACGTGCACCGGCGGGATGTAGTAGACGTTCGGCTCGAGCCCGAGCTGAGGGTAGAGCGGCAGCGCGATCTTGCGGATGTGAACGAGGAAGTCCGCGGGCTTGCGCGGGTCGATCTCGTCCGGCGCCGACAGGTAGTTCGTCAGGCGCAGCCGGCCGATGCACGATGTCGTGCACTGGGTCTGGAGTCCCTGCTCGAGCTTCGGGTAGCAGCCGATGCACTTCTCGGAGACACGCGTCTCGAGGTTGAACATCGTCTTCTTGTAGGGGCACGCGGTGAGGCACTCCTGGTACCCGCGGCAGCGGGTCTGGTCGACGAGGACGATCCCGTCCTCGGGCCGCTTGTAGATCGCCTCGCGTGGGCAGGCGGCGACGCAGGCGGGATACGTGCAGTGGTTGCAGATCCGCTGCAGGTAATACATCCACATCATCGAGTGCGGGTTGTCGGCGATGTACGTCGTGTCCGCGGCGTTCCCGGTCGGCTCGTCCTCGCCGATGTTCGGATGCGACCAGTCCTCCTCCGCGGGCGCCCAGCCGAGGACGCGCTCGCCCTCGGGGGCAGCCTCGAAGATCGTCTCACCCGAGTAGACGTCGCCGTTCCACTCCTGCTCGCCGAGGAGCTCGAGGATGTTGACGTCCCAACCCGTGGGGTAGAAGCCGTAGGGCTTCGTCTCGATGTTGTTCCAGAGCATGAACTCCTGACCCTTGCCCCAGGTCCACGTGCTCTTGCAGGCGATCGTGCAGCTCTGGCAGGCGATGCACTTGTTCGTGTCCATGATCATCGTGAACTGCTTCTTCGGGCGATCCGCCGCATACGGGTACTCCATGTCCCGCCCGAGCTGCCAGTTGGACACCTTGGCCATGACTAGCTGCCTTTCCGCCTGCGCTTGACGAACTCGCCTGCGAGGTAGGCCTGCATCGCCTCGGAGGGATCGTCGGGGCGCAGCCCGAGCGTCACGGGGCGCCACTCGCCGACGCCCTCGTCGCCACCGTCCTCGGCCTTCTCGACCTTGACGAAGCCCTCCTTGGGAGCCCCGGACGGGGAGTGGACGTCGGCCTCGAAGCCCTTGCCGATCGTCTGCCCGAAGTACGCCTTTCGGTTCATCGAGTCGGTCATCTGGGTCGGACGCAGGTAAGCGCGCGTGCCCGACTGGTGGCTGCCGTGCCGGAAGAGCGACACGTAGCCCGTGTCCTTGTTCTGGGCGGGCCCTCCGGGGACGTCCTTCTGTGCCTGCACGGTCCCGGGGGTCGCCGCGTACATGTTGAACCACGTTCGGATGACTCCCCGCGGCATCCCTGAGTAGATCCGCACGCGCATCATGGCGCGCGCGACGTCGTAGTAGTCGTCGGAGCTCGAGGCGCCCCGGTACGGCCGGTCCTCCGGATCGGCGTCGAGCCAGATGTAGTCGCCGTCCTTGACGCCGAGCTCCTTCGCGTCGCGGGGGTTGATCTCTGCGTACGCCTCACCCGTCCAAGGGGTGCGCGAGTCTCGGCGGTACGGATCCCCGAAGGGGCCGAACAGCATCGCGATCCAGTCCGAGTCGACCGCTGTCGAGTGCGCCCCCCAGCGGTACTTGGGGGTCTGGAACACGAAGCGATAGGCGGGGTCTTTCTCGGTCAGCGGGTGCTTCGAGAGCTTGAGCTCCTGCCACGTCCGAACCACGTTGCGGTACTG
>JAERMP010000188.1 GCA_016844515.1 Thermoleophilia bacterium
GGCACGCACGGCGCGCTCGGGATCGTCCTCGTGGGCGACGGGGGCGCCGAAGAGGGCCATGACGGCATCTCCGATGAACTTCTCGACAGTGCCTCCGTGCCGTTCGAGCTCTGCGCGAAGGCGCTCGTGGTAGGGGCCGAGCAGCGCCTCGACGTCCTCGGGGTCGAGCTCCTCCGCGCGGCTCGTGAAGCCGACGAGGTCGCAGAAGACGACCGTGACGACCTTGCGCTCGCGGCGTGCCGTCGCCATCAGGCGGTCTTAGCCTCGCGGAGGAGCGCTTCGCAGCGCTCGACGTAGTAAGTCGCTCGCACCGAGCGGTAGAAGTCGAGCGCCTTCGCCGCCTGCTCCTCGCCCTCGGCGCGGCGGCCGCGCTCGAGCAACTCCTCTGCGGCCCGCATCCGGAGCCGTGCGTCCCACGTCTGGCTGCCGGCCTCGGCCCACATCTCGGCGGCGCGCACGAAGTCGCGGTCGAGGCAGGCGAAGGCGAGCTCCTTCCACTTGGGGTGGGGAGCGTCTCGGAGTGCCTCGCGCAGCTCAGGCACGTGCTCGAGCGCGGTGCGCGAGAACACGAAGTCCAACGTCATTCCCCACTCCACGTCGTGTGGGTAGGAGTGGCCGAGGTCGACGAGCTCCCTCGCGAGCGCTCGCGCATCATCTGTCCGGCCGCGCAGCTCGTACGCCCCGATGGCCGCTCCGAGGCCCGGCAGGAGCTCCTGCGGATCGGTTGTGGTGCGGGCGAGCGCCAGTGCGCTCTCGAGGTCCGCGAGCGCGCCTTCGGCGTCACCCCGCGCCTCTCGGATCCGCCCCCGCTCGCGGCGCGCGGTGCCCTCGAGGTAGTGCGGCGCACCGGCCTCACACTCGGCGATGAAGTCGTCCAGCATGTTCAGCGCCCCGTCCCAGTCATCGAAGAACGTCGCGAAGGCTGCTTTCTGGCCACGCAACCAACGCACGCCGGCGGCGTCGCCGAGGCGTTCGGCGATCGGGAGCCCCTCGTCGAAGAGGTCACACGCCCGCGACAGTTCGAACGCGAAGATGGCTTGAACTGCGACGTTGTTTGCGATCGCGCCGGCCACGGGCGAGTTCGCTGCCACGGCGATCTCGAGCGCGCGGGCTTCGTCGTCCACGCCTGTGGGGTCGCCGAGGTAGTCCTTCGACAGTCCGATCGTGGCCAGGGCGTGTGCGCGAAGCTCGTCGATGTGCAGCCGCTCGGCCAGCGCGAGCGCGTCGTTCGCCAGGCGGAGCCCTTCCGACGGGCTGCCCCCGATCGCCCGCGTCCGGGCGATGTAGGCCAGGACACGGGCCGCAGTTGCCGACGACGCGCCCTCAACGAGCACCTCCGCACGGGCCTCGTGGGCTGCAGCCTCGTCTCCGTGTCCTCGGTGCCACCAGATCCGGGACAGCGCGAGCTCAGCCTCTGCCGCGGTCTCGCGGTCGCCTGCGGCGAGGAGCGCGTCGCGCGCGGCATCGAGGGCAGCTTCCGCACGGTCGTCGTCGGCGACGTAGAGCGCGTCGGCGTGCCGGTAGAGGAGCTGCGCGCGCTCCGCGTCGTCCGGCCAGAGGTCCAGGGCGCCGACGTAGAACATCGCGGCCGCCGGGTACGCGTTCACGCCGTACGCGCGGTCTCCGGCGGCGCGGAGCGCGAGGCGGGCGGGATGCTCGAGCTCCACGGTGTCTCGTCCCGCCGCGCGAGCGAGATCGAGGGCGGAGCGCCAGTGGAAGGCGAGGAGCTCGGCGTGATCTTCCGAGCGACCGAGGCTCTCGATCCACTCTGCGGTATGTCGATGCTTGTCTGCGCGCTCGGCGCGAGGAATCTGACCGTACGCGACATCGCGCAGGAGCATGTGCGAGAAGGCCCACTCGCCCTCGCTGTCCAACGAAGAGCGCCGCTGTCGAGTCAAGAAGCCCTTGCGCTCCAGCGAGTGCAGGAGGGGTGTGGTCTTCGCTTCATCTCTGCGCAGCGCGCCTGTCCAGAAGACCTTGCCGACAACCGAGGCGTCCTGGAGGACATCCTTCTCGTCGGTCGAGAGGCCATCGAGGCGGGCGGCGACGATCCCCTGCAGCGTCTCGGGAAGAGGGAGGTCCTCGGCCGAGCCGCGCTCGAGGTAGAGCTGCGCGAATTGCTCCGCGTAGAGCGGATTGCCCTCCGAGCGCTCGAGCAGGATCTGTTGGATCTCGGCCGGGAGCAGCGAGCGCTCGAGGACGTGCGAGATCAGGAGGGCGGTCTGCTCGGGGGAGAGAGGCGAGAGCCCGAGCGTCGAGGCGTTGAGCTTGCCGCCGCCCCAACCTGGGCGGCGCTCGAGCAGCTCCGGTCTCGCGCTGCAGACGACGAGGAGCGGCACTCCGCTCAACCAGTCGACGAGCTCGTCGACGAAGTCGAGCAAGCCCTCGTCGGCCCAGTGCAGATCCTCGAGCACGAGCACGAGTGGCCGTTGCTCGGCGAGCGCTTCGAGGAAGCGTCGCCAGGCCGCGAAAGCCTCGCCGCGGCGGTCGCCGCCGAGGCCGGTCTCCGTCTCCAACCCCACGAGCGGACGAAGATGCGACTCGACCCAGCGGGCATCGCCGGAGTCCTCGAAGGCGTCCTCGACGGCCAAGTGCAGCTTCTCGGCCGCTTCTTCCGCGGAGTCACGTTCAGAGATGCCCGCCTGCGCCTTCACGACCTCCGCGAGCGCCCAGAAGGCGACCCCGTCTCCGTAGGCGAGGCAGCGTCCCTGGCGCCAGGTGATGAGCTCGGGGTCGGCGTCGACGATCTGCGAGAGCTCGTACACGAGCCGGCTCTTGCCCATCCCCGGAACGGCGACAAGGGTTACGAGCTGCGGTGTTCGCGTCGTGCGAGCGCGGAGAAAGGCATCACGCAGGAAGCCGAGCTCCTGCTCACGTCCCACGAGCTCGGCGCGCGCGTGATGCGTGACGTCGACGCCGAAGCGGGAGTGAGCCGCGACGACTTCCCAGACGGGAATCGGCTCGGCTTTGCCCTTGGCTTCGACGGCTGGCGCCTCTCGGTAGTCGACGGCTTGGCGAGTCGCGCGGTACGTCGTCTCGTCGGCGAGGATCCCGTTGACCGGGGCGGCGCTCTGCAGTCGTGCGGCCGTGTTGACGACGTCGCCCGAGGCCATTCCCTCGCCTGCCTCAGGACGAGCATCGAGCCGGATGAGCGCTTCGCCCGTCGTGACGGCGATCCGCACCTGCACGTCGTTTTCCTCGACCGCCCAGTCTCGAATCGCGAGGCAGGCGCGTACGGCGCGCTCTGGATCGTCCTCGTGAGCGGTAGGCGCGCCGAAGAGAGCCATGACCGCATCGCCTATGAACTTCTCTACTGTGCCGCCGTGACGCTCGAGCTCTGCACGCAGGCGCTCGTGGTAAGGGCCGAGGAGTGCCTCGACGTCCTCGGGGTCGAGCTCCTCGGCGCGCTGCGTGAAGCCGACGAGGTCGCAGAAGACGACCGTGACGACCTTTCGCTCTCTGCGCTGCGTCGCCATCAGGCCGTCTTCGCCTCGCGCAGGAGCTCTTCGCACCGACCGACGAAGTGTGTGGCGCCGACCGTGCGGTAGAACGCGAGCGCCCTCCGGGCTTGCTCCTCACCCTCGGCGCGGCGGCCGGTCTCGATCAGCTCCTCGGCGGCACGCAGACGGAGTCGGGCTTCCCACGGCGGGCTCCCCGCCTCCGCCCACATCTCGGCCGCGCGGACGAAGGCGCGGTCGAGGCAGGCGAACGAGAGCTCCTTCCACGGTCCGGGCGGTGCGTCCTCGAGGGCTTCGCGCAGCTCCGACTCGCACTCGAGGGCGACCCGCGAGAGAAGAAACTCCGGCGGCAGGGCCCACACTGCCGCATGCGGGTACGTCCGGGCGAGCTCGACCACCTCCCGGGCGAGGTCGCGCGCCTCGTCGGCGAGCCCATGCGTTTCGAACGCAAGGCTCACGCTCCCAAGCGTCGGCAGGAGCACCTGCGGGTCGTTCGACGAGCGTGCGAGAGTCACGGCCCGGTGGTAGTCAGCGAGCGCACCCTCGACGTCGCCCCGTGCCTCGCGGATCTCGGCACGATTCTCTCGCGTACGGCCCTCCAGGTAGTGCGGAGAGCCCGCCTCGCACTCGGCGATGAACTCCTCGATCATGCGCAGCGCGTCATCCCACCTGCCCAGGATGAGCGAGTACAGCGCCTGCTGGGCTCGCAGCCAGCGCACCCCTGATGCGTCGCCGAAACGCTCGGCGATCGCTCGGCCCTCGTCGAAGAGCTCGCCTGCCCGCCGCAGGTCGAGTGCGAAGAACGCCGCTACCGCGATGTTGTTGGCGATCGTCCCGGCCCGGGGCGAGTTCGCGGCCACCGCGAGCTCGAGCGCGCGCTCGAGATCCCGGACGCCGGTCGGGTCGCCGAGGTATCCCTTGGACGTTCCGATCGTGGCGAGCGCACTCGCCCGGAGCTCGTCGAGCTCGAGCGCTTCCGCCATCTCCAGCGCTTCCGTCGCCAGCCGAAGCCCTTCCGACGGCTCGCCGCCGAGGGACCGCGTCGAGGCGATGCTGGCGAGAACGCGCGCGGTTGTCGGGGACGCTGCGTTTCCGGCAAGCTCCTCGGCGCGCGCGTTGTGCGCCGAGGCCTCGTCGCTCTGCCCGCGGTGCCACCAGATCCTCGAGACGGAGATCTCAGCCTCAGCCCGCGATGTAGAGCGCGTCGGCGTGGCGATAGAGGAGTTGTGGCCGCTCCTCGTCCTCGTTCGGCCAGAGGGCGAGTGCGTCGCCGTAGTAGGCGGCTGCCGCGGGATAGGCGTTGACGGAGAAGGCGCGGTCTCCGGCTGCGCGTAGCGCCAGGCGTGTCGGACGCTCGAGCTCGACCGTGTCCTGCGCGGCGGCCTGGGCAAGGTCGAGCGCCGAGCTCCAGTGAAAGGCAAGCAGCTCAGCGTGGTCGTCGGGGCGGCCGAGGCTCTCGATCCACTCCGCCGTCTCGCGGTGCTTGTGAGCGCGGTCGGCACGGGGGATCTGCCCGTAGGCGACGTCGCGCAGGAGCATGTGGGCGAAGGCCCATTCGCCCTCGCTCTCGACCGAGGAACGCCTCTGGCGGGTCAGGAAGCCCTTGCGCTCGAGGGAGTGCAGGAGGGGGGTTGCCTCTCGTTCGTCTCTGTGCAGCGCGCCGGTCCAGAAGACCTTGCCCACGACGGAGGCATCCTGCAGAACCGCCTTCTCCTCGGTCGAGAGGCCGTCGAGGCGGGCTGCAACGATCCCCTGCAGCGTCTCGGGGAGAGGCAGGTCCTCCGCCGAGCCGCGCTCGAGGTAGAGCTGCGCGAACTGCTCCGCGTAGAGCGGGTTGCCCTCGGAGCGCTCGAGCAGCGCCTGCTGGATTTCGGCCGGGAGCAGGGCGCGTTCGAGTACGTGCGAGATCAGGAGTGCTGTCTGCTCCTGCGAAAGCGGGGAGAGGCCGAGCGTCGAGGCGTTGAGCTTGCCGCCGCCCCAGCCGGGCCTTCGCTCGAGGAGCTCGGGCCTTGCGCTGCAGACGACGAGGAGCGGAACGCCGCTCAGCCAATCGACGAGCTCGTCGACGAAGTCGAGCAGGCCCTCGTCGGCCCAGTGCAGATCCTCGAGCACGAGGACGAGCGGGCGCTGCTCGGCAAGCGCCTCGAGGAAGCGTCGCCAGGCGGCAAAGGCTTCGCCGCGACGGTCACCTCCGAGACCGGTCTCTGCCTCCAGCCCGACGAGCGGGCGGAGATGCGACTCGACCCAGCGGACGTCGCCGGAGTCGTCGAAGGCGTCCTCGACAGCCGAATGCAGCTTCTCGGCCGCTTCCGCCTCGGTGTCGCGCTCGTGGATCCCGGCCTGCGCCTTGACGACCTCCGCGAGCGCCCAGAAGGCGACCCCGTCGCCGTAGGCGAGACAGCGTCCCTGGCGCCAAGTGATCAGCTCGGGATCGGCATCGACGATCTGGGAGAGCTCGTACACGAGCCGGCTCTTTCCCATCCCCGGGACGGCGACGAGCGTGACGAGCTGCGGGGTCCGCTCATGACGGGCGCGCTCGAACGCATCCCGCAGGACCGAGAGTTCGCGCTCGCGACCCACGAGCTCCGCGCGCGCGTAGTGCGTGACGTCCACGCCGAAGCGCGATCGGGCTGCCACTGCTTCCCATACGGAGATCGGCTCCGCCTTGCCCTTCGCGTCGATCGACGGTGCCTCGCCATACTCGATGATCTGGCGCGTCGAGCGGTAGGTCGTCTCGTCGGCGAGGATCCCGTTGACCGGGGCTGCGCTCTGCAGACGTGCGGCGGTATTGACGACGTCACCCGAGGCCATCCCCTCGCCCTCGGACGGGTTCGCGCCGAGGGAGACGAGCGCTTCGCCGGTCGTGACCCCGATCCGAAGCTCGAGTCCCTCCTCGACCGCGAAGTCGCGGATGGCGAGAGCAGCGCGCACCGCGCGCTCGGGATCGTCCTCGTGCGCGGTGGGCGCGCCGAAGAGCGCCATTACCGCGTCGCCGATGAACTTCTCGACGGTGCCGCCGTGTCGTTCGAGCTCGGCGCGAAGGCGCGAGTGGTACGGGCCGAGTACCGCGCGCACGTCTTCGGGATCGAGTTGCTCGGCCTTGGCCGTGAAGCCGACGAGGTCGCAAAAGAGAACAGTGACGACCTTGCGCTCCTCCCGCGCGGCTGCCTCGGCGACGAGCGACGCGCCGCACATCCCGCACAGGCGGAAGCCCTCGGGGTTCTCCTGGCCGCAGCTCGGACAGCTGATCACGCGCAGAGAGTACGGCGTGAGCGCCGAGTAGTCTCAATCTGTGGCGCGGATCAAGGACTCGTCGGTGCGAGATGTGGTCGCGGCGGCAGACATGGTCGAGGTTGTCTCAGGGAAGACGCAGCTGCGTCGCGCGTCCGGCACGCGTTTCACGGGGCGGTGCCCGTTCCACGAGGAGAAGACGCCGTCGTTCTCGGTGAATCCTGTCGACAAGCTCTACTACTGCTTCGGCTGCGGCAAGGGAGGGGACGTCATCTCGTTCGTGCGCGAGACTGAGAACCTGGACTTCGTCGGCGCCGTCGAGTGGCTCGCCGAGCGATTCCGGGTGCCGATCGAGGTGGAGGAGGCGTCACCTCGCGTTGAGGCCGAGCGCCGCAAGCGCGAGCGACTGTATGCGCTCCTCGAGCAGACGACGATCTTCTTCGAGCGGCTGCTCTGGGAGGGGGACGCGGGTGCTTCTGTGCGCGCATACCTGGAGGAGCGCGGGCTGGGGGAGGTCGTGGCGCGCGAGTTCAGGCTCGGCCTGTCGCCTGGGCGCGGGCTTGCGGAGAAGGCCGCCGAGAAGGGCTTCACCACGGACGAGCTTCGAGGCGCCGGCCTCGCAACGGTGCGGGGGGGCGACTACTTCCCGCAACGGCTGATGTTCCCGCTCGCGGATTCCCGTGGACGCGTGGTCGGGTTCCAGGCGCGCAAGCTGCGTGAGGACGACCCGCTTCGGGGTAAGTACGTCAACTCGCCCGAGGGCGACCTCTTCCACAAGGGATCGATCCTGTACGGCCTTCACCTCGCGAAGGCGGCGATCGCCAAACTCGACCATGCGGCTGTGGTGGAGGGGAACACGGACGTGATCGCGCTTCGGCAGGCGGGGTTCGAGCCCGTCGTCGCCTCGATGGGCACGGCGCTCACTGAACGGCAGGTGCGCGAGCTCGGACGCCTGACGCGGAGGATCTACCTCTGCTTCGACGCCGATGCCGCAGGGCAGGAGGCGACACTGCATGGGATGGAACTGGCGGTAGCGCAAGGATTCGACGTGAAGGTGGTCACGCTTCCTAAAGGCCAGGATCCGGCTGATGCTCCCGACGGGTTCGCAGACAGGCTTGCGGGTGCGGAGAGCTACCTCGTGTACCGCGTGCGGCTCGAGATCGAGCGCTCGGCGGACCGGCAGGAGGGATTCGTCCGCGCGCGGGAGGTTCTCGCGAAAGCTGAGGATTCGCCCGAGCGGCAAGAAGCGCTGCGCCTCTTGGCCGACCGGCTCGATCTCCCGCGCGACACGCTGGCGGGCCTCGCGCCGGCGCGCGGGGGAGGGCGACGAGCCGCCTCCGACACTCCGCGACTGCTCGGTGCAGGCGATCGTCTCGAGCGCGACGTCCTGGCGGCATGCCTTGCTCATTCGTCGCTCGTTCGGGGCCTGGCCGAGCTAACGCCCGAGCACTTCGACTCCGACGAGAACCGTTGCTTCCGGGCGGCGCTCGTCTCAGGGAAGGACGATCCCGAGCTGACCGCGCTCAGGGCCGAGCTCGACGCGCGCGCCGCGCGCGAGGCGATCGACGAGCGCACCGGAACGGAGCTGCTCCTCCGTCTCCGCGAGCGGAAGCTGAAGCGAGACCTGTCCGGAGCAGACCTGGCTAGGACGACCGAGCTTCAGGCACACCTTTCCAAGGTGCGCCAGGCCTTGGCTGAACTGACGTGAGGTCGCGCGGTCTGGCCTACCGGGCCGCATTGGACATGTCGGGGGTCTGACCCCGGGTCTGACCCCTACGTGTAACCGAGCTCGCGGAGGAGATCTCCAGCCTCGTCGAGGACGTCAGCGAGCTGCTCCTCGCTCAGGTCTGCTCGATAGCGGCCGACCGAGTCTGCGTGGGCGCCACTGAGCGCGGCGATGAGGGGTTCGAATGGCGCTCCGAGGAAGCTACCGATCTCCTTCGCGACAGCCGGGGGGTCCTCCGTCATGCGCTCGTAGCGAATCTCCAGCAGAGGGACGTCGGTCGAGCGCGCCGCCGTGACGTAGCGCCGCCAGACCCAGGCCGCGCGGCGCGCATCGCTG